>CAISRC010000014.1 GCA_903887845.1 uncultured Chlorobiaceae bacterium | reverse complement strand
TGCTGCTGAGGGCATCCAGTTGCTGCCGTTCTTCTTGGGTCAGGGTAACCTTGTATTTCTTCATAGTCAATTCTCTTTGGGTTGATTATGAAGAATAAGTTACCGTTTTTTATGCGGCTTTTACAGCGTGACGTGACACTAAGGTGCGGCACACATCACCAACTAAGATTGTCGATATTATTGTAGGATATCCTTCCATTGACCTCCAAAACCAATTTGCCGATATTGTAGAAAAGGTCGAAGGTCTCAAATCATACTTTCAGCAAAGTCTTAGTGAACTGGAAAATTTTTATGGCGTATTGAGTCAGAAGGCCTTCAAAGGCGAGCTTGGTTTGGGGTGGGTTCAGGTTATTGAAGAGGAGCGAAGCGGTGAGTTGAATAATTTTAGAAAATCGTAATTAATATGTGTTTTTTGGTTTTTGTTGACAGATGAGCAAACCAAGATGATTTATGCCCATATTTAAGCAGGCGAAGGTGGAGTAATAATTATAATCCTGAAAAATGGCTCTTGATTTTTCAAAAAAAATGCGGCCGAATTCAATCATTATGAGTGATTGGGGTGCATATGGGAATATTTATACTACCCCAGAAAAACTAGTGACAGATATTATTGTCCTCTCTTTGCTCTATGATGAAGTATTAATTCAAGATGAGGTTTTTGTATTAAGTGACTTAATGCCAAAGTGGTTTGAAAGAACAGAGGGTAATGATTTATTGGCAAAAATATTTGAACTCGATTCTATTGTTTTATTGGGTTGGAAATCATATCCAAGTGAAATAAAGACAGACTACAAGCATCACCCAATGTTTGCAAGGGCTGAATATCATGAAAAATTTTCAACTCGGGGAGATAGTATTTTCATTGCAAGCGAATCAAATAAAGATTTTTATAAAAAAATTGAATATTTCCTTACGAAAAGAAAGTCGGCAATAAGAGAACGAGGGGCAAAATGCTCATTTGATGTTAATAAGTCTTTTTTTCAGGTATTTACAGAATTGTTATCTAAAGAAGTTTATAAACCGTGGCTTTCAAGTGTATTTCCTGAAATTTCTTCTGGCATAAAAGATCAATTTCTCAATTTTGCTAACAATCCAAACTTTGGAATTAGTGAACTAAAAAAAGCTGGTAAAGAGGTTAAATCACATAATGATCCTGTATTTAATAGATCACTTGGTTTTCAGCTTTCAACCTTCTATAAAGATGAAATCAAGTATTCAATCCAGCGGTTAATACAATCAGCTTATGCAATCCCTTTATGTGAAAGTGAGGAAGCCGTTGGTAAATATGGTTACCAACTCAAAGAAGTTCCATGGTTTAGCAGTGAGGAAACTGCATACGGTCACATATCAGAAAATAAGGTAATTGTTGAAGCTGAAGCCAATACAAATGTTTTTATTCCAAGTATATTATCAGATTTCCCTCAAACTATCAATTCAATAAGGCAGTCAGATGCTGGAAAAGCTTTAAGGTACGCGATGAGGGAGATCGGAAATGATACAAATTTTACACGTATTACTCATTGTTGGGAAGGAGTTGCCGAAGAATTAGCAAGTTGTGTAGATGTAAAAGAGAAAAAGAGTGCAAGAACAACTGCATTGCGAATAGGTGAAAAAATTATTACAGGAACAGTTATTGGTGAGTTAAGCAGTATGGTTTTCACGAACATTCATACTCCATATATTGGGGCTTTATTGGGAACAGGGATTGGGCTTTCCTTCGATCATGGCTTGGAGCTTATGAAGTATGAAATTCAGCATCAAAAAAATAGACAACTGATAGAAAGTCTTATTGAATTTAGATGTAGCTGGATTCCCTTTGAAAAAAATTAAAATCTATAAGTACGAACAACAACTCAATCAACCTGATAAAATATAAGTCTGTGCAAAATAATAAATACCTGGGTTGAGCGATTCATAATAATGTAGACAGTTCCGTGCGGCAAAAAAACAATATTCCAAGTAATGGAAGCTGAAACGATCAGTTATCATCATCTGAGACGTTGAAACAATGTCGATTTTTATCGTGAATTCTTTGAAAAACAAACGTTCGGCACCCCAATGATATGATTTTAGTTCTGAAAGGCGTTCTTGTCCCATGATAACATGATGTGTTCTGCTCCTCCAGATCGTTTTTTTAACCGGTCATTACCGGTGCAAGCTGACAGGCGGCAAACAAACGATCAAACTGCAGGCGTTCAAAGGTAGCTCTTGGTACTTTCATGATCAGTTGCCCTGCATGTCGGACAATTTTCCCGGCAGTGTCAATGATCTGACGACGGAAAGTATCCGCGTAGACGGTTACCGGAATGACTGGTGCTGTGACATCTTCCTTGAAGGCTTCGAACAGGTTATGGCTCACACACATCAGGTAATACCAGGCTGCGTTAGCGGCAAAACGTTTGAATGGCAACTGCTCATGTCCAAAGTTTTTCAAAGCTCTGTTCGCCAGTTCATCACTGCCCCGTTGATGATAATCAGCCAGAATCTGATGAGCTATGAGTAAATGCTCATGACCAGCCTGACGTATTTGTTCGTCAATCGGACCACCCATGCCAAGGTTCGTGATGATAACGCTGTCTTTAACCAGACCCGCAAGAACCAACTGACGGTCTTTCTGAATCAGACGACTGTAGATCGTCCGACGGGCTTTGTGCCAGTTTTTTTGTCTGGTTTCGAATTCGGTATACTCCCAGATCTCCTTGTTGTCACGAGAGGTAAACGGAAGCCAGTCGGTAGACAAGGCGGCAGCATTCGTAACATTACTATAGCGCTTGCCTCCACAGTAATAACCGATCTGGAGCCACTCAAAGGTTTCAAACAGCTCATGATCATAAAAACCAGCATCCATACGGACAATAATCGGCACATCGGCACGGTACCCTTTCCGGATTTTCTCCACTATATGAACCTGCATCATATCAGCGGTATCACCATGATTAGAGTGCTTCTTGCCACCACGAAAAACAGCATCAACAAAGTATCGGCCCCAGTTCAGTTGCAGTGGCTGAAATCCTTTGACCTTTTTGTAGGTTGGTTGTACGCCGTGTCGTTTCAGGGCGTCATCATTGTTGAGCACCATGGTATCCATCCCGAGCACAATGATCTCTGGCTTCATGATGTTGAGCCTCCAGATGAAGAAGTGCTGAAGCAATCGCCGAAAAAGAAAGACACGCACATACGAAAACTTGGCGAACAATCGTTTGATTGTATGAGACGAGGCCAGATTGCTACTGCCGATTACTCCAGCATAACTGTCATCGTCCTTCAACTGATCAAACCTGGTAATATGGCGGCAGGTGCCGTCCATGAAAAAACAGAACAACTGAACAAACAGCTCGGTAATGGCAAGACCCTTGCTGTTTTTGCGCATCGAGCCAAACCATCGTTCAATCAGCGGCAACATCTGAATACTACGAACATAAGCCTCAAAAAGCGCCAATCCGGCTCTTCCTGTCAAGCGTTCATCGGTTGACTGAATGGTGCTGATTTTCTGTTCTTTTTTATGCGGAAACCTTGTATTTTTTGCCATAAAGCTCTCTACCTGTTGGGTTGTGTTCTATGGGGTGGTAATTTCGTCGTTACCCACTTTAATATAACACGTTAGCCTATAAGTAGAGGGCTTTTTTATTCCTTATCGCTCAGTTCAGGAAATACATAATCTACATAGCGCGATTCAAAAAAAAGGAAATCTTAGGGGTATTACCATTCAGGTAAAAGAGGTAAACAAGCAATGCTGTAACGCAAATAAAAAAAGACTTTGTCACCTCAGTCAACAACCCGCTGAAGCTCACGTCGCCAACGTATCTCTCTGTGGATGCTGTTGAGCTGGAAGGGAAATCTCTGCTCTGCGTATCTATGTGCCCGAAAGCTCCCAGGTGCATCGCTGTACTGGGCGTATTTACGACCGCAATGAAGATGGTGATCTCGATATTACCGATCACACCACACAGGTGGCGCATCTTTACCAGCGAAAACAGGCGACGTTCAGCGAACACAAGGTATTCAGCTATGTGCAAGATGATGATGTACCGCAAAAAATTTTGATTTCATGAAACAAGGCCAGCGAATACAATGGTTTAACCACCCACACTTCCCATCATTGAGTGACACAGCCGACGGGTTCTTTTGCTGACACATACCGGTTAACTTGTATTCGCTTGACAAGTGTCGTATATTTGCGTTATCGGAGATGTCGTATTTTTGCAATACAAACTCTTCATAATGAATGAGCAGATACGGTAGTGTAGAGTATAAGATTATGGCTCGAATAGCAAGGAAGAAGTGCTCTGTATTCGTGCGTGAAGATTTTAGGGATTTGAGTGACTACGATCAGGTTGGGCGTGCTTTGCGAAACATAGCCAAAAATGGGAGATTGATTCGGGTAGGCTATGGTGTCTATGCCAAAGCCAAAAAGTCACCCATTACAGGTGAACTTGTACCTGTGGTTCCGCTGCCTGAGTTGGCGAAAGAAGCTCTTGCTCGTCTTGGAATCAAAACAGCCCCTTCCCGCATGGAAAAAGATTACAATGCCGGAAAAACAACCCAGGTGCCAACCGGGCGAGTGATTGCGGTCAAAGGCCGTATAAGCCGAACGATAGGATATGGTGGAGCTTATGTCAGTTATGAACCAGCGGCCTGAAAAGGAAGTTTTTGAGGAGGTGGCGCTTCTCAAAAGTATTGCACCCTCTTTGAATCCATGCACGAAGATGACCGGCGCTCAAAAAATAATCCCTCATTTGCCGGTTCGAGTATGCAGGAAAAGTTCCGGCAAATGATTCAGATACTGGAAACTGATACGAAATATCCGGACGAATACGATCTGTTCGTTAAAAGTGTTTCTTATGCTGCCGAAGGAGAAGTGCCTGACTTCGAAGAGGCAGTGAGAGCGGTTCGCACTCTTGTACAGCTTATCTGATTCCACTACAATGGAATAGCTGATGTTGGGAAACAAAGGATTTTCATCGTATTCAACCTTTTGTGTAACGGAGAACTCTCTTATAGAATGTATTTCAATTGTAGAGGCAAGGTATGTCAAGGATTATCAGATATTTCTGACAATTCAATACTGGTGAAAGCGGCGAGGTTGATCTGCGTGATCTTGTCTATAAATATCCAATAGCGGAACCATTGCGGAACCCTGAAGCTTTTTCACATTTTTATCTTGATTCCTGGCCTACTCTTGCATGGGAATGCGGTTTTGATGTTGATCCTGAGTCACTGTATTTCAGGGCAACCGGCAAGTCGCTGTGGGAGACGAAAGCATCCTGATAAAACGCCATTCCATGACGAAGGTCCCAAGGCATTAACTCTCTTTCATCCTGAATTTTAAAAGGTAACGTATGGACATCAGCATAAAACAGATACATGAACTGATCCGTCAGGGTGAGGGGATTTCGGTGGAAGTTCAAAACTTGCCGGAATAAGATCAATCGCGATGTTTCTGAGACAGTTTGCGCCTTTCTCAATCTCCATGGTGGCACAATTCTGCTTGGTGTTCAGGATGACGGAACTCTTCAGGGTATTGAGCCGGATGCGGTAACGCAGATAAAAAAAGACTTTGTCACCTCAGTCAACAACCCACTGAAGCTCACGCCGCCAACGTATCTCTCTGTGGATGTTGTCGAGCTTGATGGGAAATTTCTGCTGCGGATTTATGTGCCGGAAAGCTCCCAGGTGCATCGCTGTAATGGACGTATTTTCGACCGCAATGAAGATGGCGATCTGGATATTACCGATCACACCACACAAGTTGCGCATCTTTACCAGCGAAAACAGGCGACGTTCAGCGAAAACAAGGTATACCCCTGGATTCAGGTGACAGATCTTCGCCCGGAATTGATTGAAAAGTGCCGTCGATATGTTCGGATAAACAGGGATAATCACCCTTGGGCGGATATGGATGACCTGCAACTGCTCAAAAGTGCGCAGCTCTATCAAGAGGATCCAGAGACAAAGCAAAACGGGGTTACTCTCGCCGGAGTCATGCTCTTTGCGCCTTATCCAAAAAAACCTGTGATCGGTGCATTTTTCAGGGAAATAGACCATGCCGACGAACTCGGCTCTGGTATGCGAAAGATGATGATGTACGGTAAAAAGTACGGCGGATCGGATCCGCAACTCATTGAAAGGGGATGTTTTTCGCATGATCATCAGTGTGCCGGAATTTGGAGAGAAACAAGAGAAGACGGCTAAAGTTGCACAAGTCGGGGTGTGTGATGTGGTGCATGATGGGGTGCATGACATCAGAATGAGTGAAATGATGAAGAAAATTATAATGCTCCTGATTGACCCGAAATCAACTCCACAACTTCTGGCGAAGCTTGGCTATCCTCGAAGGACTCGTAATTACGAAGCGGCTATCAAAGGTCTGCTGGACTTTAAATTGATCGAAATGACCTTGCCGGATAAGCCACGCAGCAAAAACCAGCAATACCGTCTGACTGAGAAGGGCAAAGACTTGATAGATGGGATTTCATGAAACAAAAAGACTTTATCGCAAATTTTCTATCCATTCTCAATTACGTCCGCAGTGCGGACGCAATTGTACGGAAATGCGATTAACTATTTTTATTTTAAAACAATCGGCGAGTGACGAAACAGCGATCAAGAATTTAAAACTGTTGTTGGCGACAGTTCAGCAACCTGCAAGATCAATGGCGGTGGCTTCTGGCATCGAGAGCTTCAGAATACCGTAAATAGAGGAACAACTATGATAGCAATAAGCACAACGGAGTTTAGGCGTAACCTTCGGAAATACCTCAATACCGCAAATAAGGAACGGGTCATTATCCAGTGCGGCAAGAATGAAACTTATGAAATTATTCCTGCCCGGAAAATGAGTGATAATGTCGTTGAGCATTTGCAGCACTCTCTTCAGCAAGTAGAGGAGGGTAAAACCACGGTTCTCAAAAAATCAGATATCAAAAACTTCCTGGGACTTGAGTAACGGGCTAAACCGGAACAACATGTGCTAAACAAAGGATTTTTGGCGTTGAAATTCCCTGCAAGTGCCAGCCATATATCCTCTGATCCAACGGTTTCCAATAAATAACCCTGCAGTATGGTTTACAAACAGCACTATTAGCGTATATTTCACTCTAAATTATGTGATAACCTTTGTTTGTTATAGACATTCTCGATGCAAAATGTTTTGATGGTAAAGAGTCGGTCAATGTATTTTGTGCACTTCCAACGCAGTTTCTATGAAAAGCCATATAAATATATTGCCATTTAAGCCATATAGTGTTAACTTAACCGTATGAAAAGCGCTCGTTTTGAATGGGATGAAGAAAAAGACAGGGAAAATCAGGATAAACACCATGTGCCGTTTTCATTAGCCCAATACGCATTTCTTGATCCGAAGCGTCTTATTGTCGAAGATATAGGCCACAGTAATGAAGAAAATCGATTTTATTGTATTGGGCGCGTTGAAGAAGAAATAATGACGGTAAGGTTCACCTATAGAGGTCATATTATCAGAATATTCGGAGCTGGATATTGGAGAAAAGGGAGGAAAATATATGAAGACCAGGATTGAATATACCGATGAACCATTAGGAGAATTAATGGTAATTAAGGACTTTCTACCTTCGCCTGATCAATTAATCCTGAAGGACGATAACGTCAAAATTACTATTGCATTAAAAAAATCAAGTGTTGAATTTTTTAAGCATGAGGCAAAGAAACATCATACTTCTTATCAAAGAATGATAAGACAACTCATAGACTGGTACGCAGTAAATAACCAAAAAAGCGCATAACGTGAATGTGACCCGGTACGCTTGCAGAGTAGTGGTGGTTTTTCATGGCATGAAATTGCGAGGATTCAAATAATCGTCAATCATCCAGCACTGGTTTTCCATCATCGAGCAGCATTTCGATGACTTCTTGAAGATTTTGTTGCAGTTCATCCAGGGTTTCCCCTTGTGTGTGTGCTCCCTGGAATCCGGGGATGATTGTTACAAACAGAAACATGCGCTCTCTGCTTTCAGGATATTTCTGTTATGTGTTTATGAGATATTGGCCACAACCCATTCGCGCATATACTTTATTAGCTCAGGCACAGGAAGACCAGGGATGTCATCTTTGTTAAAACCATGATCCAATAAGTAGTCGTAATTATCTGCCATGAATTGTGTGAATTGATCGAAAAGTGCAGAAGGACCAGGAAGGTCAATTCCGACAGCGTTCACGAGCCAGTGTCGTACTGCGGTTACTACCTGTACCGGTTTATCGTGGTGGGCAGCGATGTCGGAGTTTGAGAGATCGGACAGAGCAACTTGATACCTGTAAGGCTCTTTTTCAAGAATCAGACAACGCTTGCTCAATTGCTCCCCTGAGCCGAAGCAGCTACATCCAACATCAAGACCAAGCTCAAAAGGCATATTGAGACGGAAATACTCTTCGGCACGCTTTGCCTTGATCCGAGAAAGGTCATGAATAGCGTACTTTGACTCTCTGACCAGCTCAACAATCTTGCTGAAACGAGTTTCGCCGGAGTTAAGCCGTTCAGCAGCCATTCTGGGATTAAGGCCAGCACAAAGGACAGTGAAAAGAAGTGGTCGGAGCAGCGGACGAAAGTGGTCGTCATAAGGGCAGTTGACGAAAACATTCGTCTCAAAAGCAGATATTGACACTATTTTCTGTTCTTGGGAGGATTGGTTTCATTTCCGTAACTGTCGCGATCAAGGATTGTTCCGTCTCTGCGATGGACATAGAGTACGCCACTCTCCTTTTTGGCTTGGCTACGCCCATACTTTATCGCGTCTTCCTGGGTATCGAAAACCCTTGAAGCACGACTTGCGCCGCTTTTTTTTACAGCCCATCCCTCTTGTCTTGGAACGACATGTCTGCTATTTTTTATCATCAGAACCTCGTATAAAATCAACTTAACATAACCTGGAGTGAAACTTTTTCAGCGCACAGCGCGTAGTGCAATTCCTTATGGAAAAAAGAGTTTACAACTTACGTGACTTACTCTGGCAACTTGCGCTAACAGTAAAGTAATCATTAATAATTTTGCTCAAAAGTTCTTTTTTATCTTCTCAGTCTTTAAGATGTTCATTACTGCGAGAAGAGCTTTGCCCTATAGTGGACGTTGTGAAAGCACCGATAAGCAGGGTAATAGCCGTGTATTGTCGCACTTCGAGATACTCAGAATTTAGCGAGCAATATATCAACGGCACTGGATTCAAGTCCTGGGAAAAGCACCGTATTCTGATACCCGAATGAACTGCTCAGCCGGGCGGCATACAGACTGCGAAACCATAAGGAAGATTGTATTGTTCTTCAATAAAGAGGAAAATCCAGACAATCAACAGGAGTACCATGATGAATACCAAACAACTGATCGACCGTTATCATGAGGCATGGACGCAAGGCGACTTCACCACTGCGCGAGGCTGCCTTGCCGATAATCTTGATTTTCAGGGGAGCATGGAGACTTTTTCAAATGCCGATGCCTTCATTGAAGCACTTCAACGGTTCCGGCAGATGGTTAACAGCGTCAACCTGCTTCAAAACTTCAGTGACGAACGCGGCGCCGCATTGCTCTACGACTGCCATACGGCAAGCCCTGCCGGAATCATCCGCACCGCCGAGTTCTTCAAGGTGTCGAATGGCAAAATCGATTCAATCCGGCTCGTCTTCGACGCTTCAGAACTTCGAATAGCCATGCAGCCCTGAACCGGCGGCTCAGCTTAGAGCAATCGCCGTCCGCTTTATTATCTGATGCATAGCCCTTGGTGCGTCCAGCATCGAGCCCCGGGGCATAGCATTCTTTTTCTTCCCAAATTCACTTGCGTCCGTAAGTGCTCATCGATTTGACAGCATTTTTGTCCCCCGGGTCAAAAAAAATCACAGAAAACATTTGTATAAAAGAACGATCGTTCTTAAATTTGGCTAAGGAAAACAAATTATGTCAAGACCGAAAAAAGTCACCGACTCAGCTATACTGGACGCAATCGAGCGGGTTGTTGTCAAGCATGGTGCATCCCGCCTCTCCATCGATGCTGTGGCTCAGGAGGCCGGAATCAGCAAATCGAGGGTTGTCTACGATTACAAATCCAAGACCGCTCTGCTCGAAGCTCTGATCGACCGGCAGTTTGAACGGGATACGGCACGCATCGATTCGCTGCTTGTCGAGTGCGCCGGCACCCCTCACCCCGAACTTTTCGCACGCATCAAAATGGCCGAGCGTGCCCTGGATGATACGGAACGCGCTGTCGCCATGGCCATCACCTCGTCAATGTCGAGCGAAGAGTCGCTCAGGCAGCGGATGCTGAAGTGGATAGAACGGGACATGCTCGCCATGGACAGGGGAGCGAGGCCTGAAGCGGCCCGCATGGCCTATTTCGCCTTTATCGGTTTCAGTTGCCACGAGTGGTTCGGCCTCGTCCACAGAAGCGACGAGGAGCGTCTGCCATTCCTGGAACAGATCCGGAAAATGTATGTCGGTTATCCTGAAAGCCAACCGACTACCAAACCAAACTCACAATAATCATGAAAAGGTTGTCTATTATCGCCGGTTTGCTTGTCACCCTGATTGCTGGCTGGTATTTGTGGCCGAAGGGATCGTCAGACCATCTTCAGGGTTTGAGCATGAAACCGGAAGTCAGTGTCGTAACCATGAAACCTGAACCCCTGGTATTGACCAAAGAGCTGCCGGGCCGCACTTCGGCCGTACGTATGGCCGAGATCCGTCCGCAGGTCAGCGGCATTATTACGAAGCGCTTTTTTGTGGAAGGAAGCCTGGTTCAACAGGGTCAGCAACTCTACCAGATCGACCCCGCGACCTACAAGGCAGCCTCTAACAGCGCCAAAGCCAACCTCAGCAAAGCCGAGGCCAACGTGAAATCACTCCAGGCCAAAGCAAGCCGCTTTGAAGAGCTGGTCAAAATCGGTGGTGTCAGTAAACAGGAGTACGACGATGCGAAAGCGAGCCTTGCCCAGGCCAGGGCAGATGTCGGTATCTCCCGATCCGAAGTTTCTGCTGCCGGTATCAACCTCGACTACACCAGGGTCATGTCTCCGATTTCAGGGCGAATCGGTCAATCGAAGGTGACTGAGGGGGCTCTGGTCAATGCCAATCAGCCGAGCCCCCTTGCGGTGGTGCAACAGCTCGACCAGATCTACGTGGACGTTTCACAATCGAGCGAGGAGTTGATACAACTGCGACAGCGCCATCAGGGTCAGGTGGGCGATTCCGGCGCCGGGAGCGCTCCTGTCCAGCTTCTGGTGGATGGAAAACCCAAAGGAAAACCCGGTACGTTGAAGTTCTCGGATGTAACGGTCAACCCGAGCACAGGTACGGTCCTGTTGCGAATATTGTTCGCCAACCCCGGCAATGAAATTCTCCCCGGCATGTTCGTCCATGCACGTCTTGAACAGTGGAGAGACGATCATGCGATCCTTGTACCGCAAAAATCGGTCAGCAGAAATGCGGACGGCTCGATTTCGGTCTGGGTTGTCGGAGCGGACGGCAAAGCAAACCCTCGCCCGATCATCGTCACGGAGGTTGTCGGAGACAAGTGGCTCGTCAGCAGCGGACTCAAAGCAGGCGAGAAGGTCGTGTACGAAGGCATCATGAAAATCCAGCCCGGCATGGCGGTCAAAACCGTCGAGGCTGCTCTGCCACCCGTTCCGGCGAAATAATCCATTACATTTAGACGCACCAATTATGTCCGGATTTTTTATCGAGCGACCAGTCTTTGCCTGGGTGATCTCCATCTGCATCATGCTCGGCGGAATCATCGCCATCAATACTCTGCCGGTCGAGCAATATCCGCGTATCGCGGCGCCGACCATCAACATCAACGCCACCTATCCCGGCGCATCTGCCGAAGCGGTTGAAAACAGCGTGACGCAGGTCATCGAACAGGCTCTCACCGGTATCGACCATCTCCGCTATTTCAGCGCCGGGAGCGATTCGAACGGCAACGTCACCATCACGGTGACCTTCGAACCCGAAGCCAACCCCGATATTGCCCAGGTGCAGGTGCAGAACAAGTTGCAGTCGATCATGGCGAATCTGCCCCAACAGGTACAGCAGCAGGGCATCAGGGTCACCAAGGGAGATACCGGGTTTCTGATGGTCGTGGGCGTCTATTCGGACGACGCCCGGGTCGATGAATATGCAATGAACGATTTCATCAACTCGAAGCTCCTCGATCCGCTGAGCCGCGTACCCGGCGTCGGTAACATTCAGGTGTTCGGGCAGCCCTATTCGATGCGTATCTGGCTTGATCCCCACCGCATGGCGAGCTTCAACCTTACCACCGCCGAGGTACAGAGAGCAATCACGGCACAGAATGCCGATGTCTCCGCAGGCCAGTTGGGCGGAACGCCGTCGGTTCCGGGCCAGCAACTGAACGCCACCATTACAGCACAGTCGCGCCTGAAAAGCGTCGGGGATTTCGAAAAGATCATGCTGAAAGTCAATACCGACGGCTCGCAAGTCCGCCTCAGGGATGTCGCCCGCGTTGAACTCGGCGTGCAGAACTACGACATGACCACGCGCTTCAACGGCAAACCGGCTGCCGGTATGGCCATCACTCTGGCGACCGGGGCAAACGCCCTGAACACCGCCAATCTGGTCAAAGAAAAAATGACTGCCCTGAAGCCGCTGCTCTTGCCGGGTGTAAAGATTGTCTTCCCATTCGACACGGCACCATTTGTCAAGACATCGATCGAAGGGGTTGTCCATACCCTGATCGAGGCGGTTATCCTTGTCTTTTTTGTCATGTTCCTGTTTCTCCAGAACTTCCGGGCCACGCTGATCCCCACCATCGCGGTTCCTGTCGTGCTGCTGGGTACCTTCGGGATAATGTCGGCCTTCGGCTTTTCCATCAACACCCTCAGCATGTTCGCCATGGTCCTTGCTATCGGACTGCTTGTCGATGACGCCATTGTCGTGGTCGAAAACGTCGAACGCATCATGGAAGAGGAGCGACTCTCCCCGCTGGAGGCGACCAGAAAATCGATGAAGCAAATCTCCAGTGCACTGATCGGTATCGCCCTTGTGCTCTCGGCCGTCTTCGTGCCGATGGCCTTTTTCAAAGGTTCCACGGGGACGATCTACCGTCAGTTCTCGATCACCATCGTCTCAGCGATGCTGCTCTCGGTTCTTGTTGCGCTGATTCTGACACCGGCTCTCTGCGCCAGCCTCCTTCGGCCAGTCAAAGCGGGTGGACATCTGTACGGCGCTGGCCCCCTTGGGCGCTTTTTCGCCTGGTTCAACGGCATGTTCAACCGCAACCGGGAACGCTACGTCGACGGAGCCCGCGCAATGACGGGAAGTGTCAACCGATCGCTGCTGGGGTTCATGCTGGTCGTTGTGCTGCTTGGCATCGTCCTGACGCGCATCCCGACCTCGTTCCTGCCGGACGAAGATCAGGGGTTCCTCTTCGTCCAGCTTTCCACGCCATCCGGAGCAACCAAGGAGCGGACGCTCGAAAGCGTTAAAAAGATGGAGGGTTATCTTCTCAATCAGGAAAAAGAGAACATCGAAAGCATTTTCAGCGTGACCGGGTTCAGTTTTGCGGGGCAGGGGCAGAACTCGGCCATGGGTTTCGTTCAGCTCAAGGATTGGTCCAAACGCAAGAACAAGGGTCAGGATGTTGCCTCAATCGCCGGAAGAACCATGGGTGCCCTGTCGAGCGTGAAGGATGCCATGATCTTTGCGTTTTATCCGCCAGCCGTCATGGAACTCGGCAATGCCTCCGGTTTTGATCTTCAGCTTGTTGACCGGACCGGCAAAGGTCATGAGGCTCTCATGGCCGCCCGAAACCAACTCCTAGGAATGGCTGCGCAAAACCCCTCCCTGATCGGCGTTCGTCCCAATGGCCTTGAAGATGTGCCGCAATTCAAGATTGATATCGACCACGAAAAGGCCAGCGCCTTCGGGGTATCGATCGCCGATATCAACGCAACGCTCCAAACCGCCTGGGGTTCGAGCTATGTGAACGATTTTGTGCATGAGGGCCGCATCAAGAAAGTCTTCATGCAGGGAGATGCACCGTACCGCATGAACCCGGCGGATGTGGATATCTGGCACGTCCGAAACTCGAATGGCGAGATGGTTCCCTTCTCATCGTTTTCTTCGGGGCGATGGAGCTTTGGTTCGCCCAAGCTTGAACGCTTCAACGGCATATCGTCGGTCAATATCCAGGGAGCCCCCGCACCCGGTGTCAGCTCAGGCGATGCAATGGCCATTATGGCGAAACTGGCCGGAAAACTTCCTGAAGGTTTCGGTATCGAATGGACCGGCCTCTCCTACGAAGAGCGTGCTGCAGGTCAGCAAACGCTGCTGCTCTACACGCTCTCCCTGCTTTTCGTCTTTCTTTGCCTGGCCGCCCTTTATGAAAGCTGGAGCGTGCCGATAGCCGTCATGCTGGTCGTCCCTCTCGGTGTTCTGGGCACCGTTCTGGCAACATTCCTTTCGGGTCTTTCAAACGATGTCTACTTCAAGGTCGGCCTCTTGACAACCGTCGGCCTGACGGCGAAAAATGCCATTCTTATCGTGGAGTTCGCCAAAACCCTCTACGAAAGCGGTATGAACCTGAAGGAGGCAGTCCTCTCTGCCGCTAGTCAGCGACTTCGCCCGATCGTTATGACCTCCCTGGCATTCATCCTCGGTGTCACGCCACTCGCATTCTCCTCCGGAGCAGGATCGGCAAGCCAGCACGCTATCGGCATCGGCGTGATCGGAGGAATGTTGTCCGGTACGGTGCTGACGATCTTCTTTGTGCCGCTCTTCTTCATCCTCGTGCAATCCCGGTTTGCCCGAAAAACGGTAACCGACACAGCAGTTAATCAAAACGACACGAACCATGAACAATAAGCTTCTGCTTCCTTTATGCCTGGCAGCAACTACCCTGACGGCTTGTTCGCTTGCGCCAGCTTATGTACGCCCAACGGCACCCGTTAGCACGCAATGGCCGGTCGCTTTCACTGCACAGGACGGGGAACAGCCGCATACCATTGATATCGGATGGCGGAGCATGTTCAGGTCGCCAAAACTGCAAAACCTTATCGAAGCATCCCTTGCCAACAACCGCGACCTGAGGATAGCCACCCTCAACATCGAGGCGGCCCGCAACACCTGGCGCATCCAGCGTTCGGCTCTTCTTCCATCGATAAACGCCTCGGGAGGCTTCACTCGCCAGGAGGTGTCAAAAAGCAGGAGTGGCACCGGACAAGCGGAAATCACCTCGACCTATACCGCAGGGATTGGCACGACGGCTTATGAACTGGATCTTTTCGGCCGTGTACGCAGCCTCAACAATAGCGCCATAAACAAGTATCTCGCTACCGAAGAGGGGCGCAAAGCTGCCCAGACAAGCCTGGTTGCTGAAGTTGCCAACGCCTATATCGCCTGCCTTGCCGATGCCGAATTGCTGCGACTGACCGAAAGCACGCTCAGGACAAGGCAGGATGCGTATGATCTCATCAAACGCAGCTTCGATCTCGGGGCAAAGTCCCGACTTGATGTTGCTCAGTCCGCAATGCTGGTCGAATCGGCCCGGGCCAACCGGGCGCAATATCAACGTCGGGTGGAACAGGACAAGAACGCCTTGACCCTGCTGGTCGGAAAGGAGATCGATCCGAAGCTCCTCGAGTCCCAACCTCTGGCCGATGTCGAGATGCTGGAGAGGCTTCCTGTGGGCATTCCCTCCGTCGACCTGCTCGATCGTCCGGATATACGGCAGGCGGAATATGCACTGAAAGCAGAAAACGCCAACATCGGAGCAGCACGGGCTTCATTCTTTCCTGGCATAAGCCTTACCGGTTCCGCCGGGTACGCCAGCACCAGCTTGTCGGATCTCTTCGTGAGCGGGTCGAGCAGTGTCTGGAGCTTCGCCCCACAGGTAACGCTCCCGATCTTCCAGGGAGGCCGGTTGCGCTCCAACCTCAAACTGGCTGAAACCAACCGCGATATTGCCGTCGCCCGATACGAAAAAGCTGTCCAGATTGCGTTCCGGGAGGTCGCCGATGCACTGGTCGCCCGTGCGACCTTCACTGAACAATGGCATTCCCAGCAAGCTCTGGTCAAAGAGAGCGATCAAGCCTTGACCATCACCAAAGCGCGTTACGACCATGGCATCGACAGCCATTTCGCCCTGCTTGATGCCCAACGATCCCTCTTCGAGGCTCAGCAGAACGAAATTCTGATTCATCAACAGACTCTTGCCAACCTGATCGACCTGTACAAAGCCCTCGGAGGCGGGTGGCAATGACTACCTCATCAAGAAGCCAGCGCCAACTCATTTGGCAAGCTCATGGAGTGCGTTCCGGTATTCTTGCATGCCGCAACGGGCAGCCTCCATTTGCTCTGCAAATTCCGGATCGTACGGGGTTATCGTTTACCCTGTTGGAGTTTCCGTTAAAAATACGAAGTTCCCTTGCTTTACCTTAAGGCGATCAGTTGCTGCCTTAGGCAGGATAACACCTGTTGAATTTCCAATCTTTGTTACCGTAGCACGCATAAAAAAACATAGTCAAGGGCGTTTTTCAGCCTTTTACCATGTTGTCTTCTGGTATTGAAGATGGAACGGCCTTTCCTGCGAAGAACGTGCTGCCAGCCAGCAAACGCCAATATTGGAGCAGCAAGGGCTTCATTTTTCCCCAGCAGAGGACTTACCGGTTCCGCCAGCACCACGACGATCAGAATCCATTATTTCGGGAATTACCCTGCCAGAAAAAGGGAATTTCTGTAAACGATCTGTTGCATCAAATATTTTGCCAACAAACACAGAGGCAATTTCAACGGAATCTTTGGCAATATACTCCGCTATCGACTCAACATCATCCAAAGCAGATGGAGCCCACATCACAGTCATTTCAGCCATTTTTCCAATTTCTTCTTCGCTTCGACCTGGGATATTCCCTTACCTTCCCGAATCTCTTGTTCTCCGTGTGAAAACTTGATATTCACATAAAGGGCATGAATAATTTCATCCATTGAAACATCATTCGGCAACGAATCAATCACTTGTTTTGCTGTTTCTTTATGAGCCATGTTTTCCAGACCTCCTGTATCTTTACTGAAAATAAGTGGATGAGTTGTACCTTTTTTCATTGACGCATTTTCGGACAGGAGCATTTCCATAAACCACCACATTCCCATCCGTACTCAATAGAACAGACTTTGCCATCAATATAACTGAAATATGATTACAAAAAGCCCTGCTGCACGCGGCTGATTCTTATTTTCCGATCACAGCATTTTCAGTTTTTCCATATCGATACCAGTTTATTGCCACTATAGAGCGCATACCCTACCCCCGAAAACAAGTAACCCCCCATGGTGCGCAGAGCTGACGAGATGCGTGGGGGGGCGGGCTGGTATCCACGGCTTATGAATGCAACAGAATCAGAGCTTCAGAATTGGCGGCTGATTGAATCAAGGGTATGCTATGGCACGAACTCGTTATGTGCCTGAAATAATAAATCTTTTACAGATTCCAATTAATGTGTATAATATCCAAAAATATACACACAGGAGAAGAGATGAGAACGAATGTCGTGATAGATGACGCTCTGATGGAATCCGCTCTCAAGGTATCCGAACTCAAGACAAAAAAAGATGCCATTGAAGAGGGGCTGAAACTGTTGGTGCAAGTACATAGTCAAAAAGAAATCAGGAATTTTCGAGGAAAACTGAAATGGTCCGGTAATCTTGATGAGATGAGGTTGGACAAATGATTTTCGTTGATTCGTCAGTCTGGATTGACTACTTCAACGGAAACAAAACAGCACAGACGGACTGGCTGGATGCTTCATTTGGCAGTACACCCATCATCATGGGCGATTTGATCCTGACCGAAGTGCTACAGGGGTTTCAAAGCGATAAAGACTTCAAAACAGCAAGGGACCTTCTTTTAAGTCTCCCATTTATGCCAATGGGAGGACGGGAATTGGCGTTGGAAAGCGCCATGAACTATCGATTCCTCCGGAAAAAAGGTGTGACGGTGAGAAAGACCATAGATGTCATTATTGGAACTTTTTGCATTCATCACCACCTCCTGTTATTACATGACGACAGGGATTTCGATCCAATGGTTACCTTTCTGGGCTTGTCCGTTTTGAGGCCACCTGAATCAGCTCCGCGTTGATCTCTACTTTCCGGTTAAACTGTTTTTCCTTCCGGAGCCGGGCCTCACATCGTTCAATGTCTCGTTCCTGAGCACGAATCATAATCATTCGTTCAACCTGTTGTTGTAACCGTTCACCCTGTCGGGCGGGGCAGGGCATCAATGGTGCAAGCAGTTGCTCATAGAGCGCTTGAAGGGGTTCCTGTTGGACCGGGGAGTGAGCGTGGTATCTCTCTCATATCCAGATTTCCGTCGCCGACCCGCTCGATATACGTATGGTTGCGGATACGTTTTAACCAAAAAAATCGTTACAGATTGAAAGTATTACCGAAAAAGATGTAACCGCTCGGCATCATGGGATCACACTCCCTGACCTACAAACAACACATTCCAGTCTCAATCGTGGAGGCGTGGGATTTTTTTTCTTCTCCGGTGAACCTGGCACGGATAACTCCGCCTGAAATGATGTTCAGAATCACCAATGGCATTAGCGGGCAGAAGATTTATGAGGGAATGTTGATCAGTTATACGATCTATCCCTTCATGATGCTGCCGGTGCAGTGGGAGACTGAAATCACCAAAGTTGACAAACCATTTATGTTTGAGGATCGCCAGAAATCGGGGCCTTACGAGAGCTGGCATCATCAGCATCAGTTTTGTGAAATTCCGGGGGGTGTTGAAATGACCGACCGGATTGACTATGTTATGCCGATGGCGTTGTTCGGCGATCTGGTTGATTTCCTGATTGTCAGCCGCAGGCTTGAGGAGGTTTTTCAGTTCAGAAGAAAAAAAGTAGAAGAGATTTTAGGCACTCTGTGAACGGTTTGAAAGCGCAAAAGGGATTGGTTGCAGTGCGCTCAGTGAATGGGAGTCACGTGAGGTCTTTGCTCTCATGAACATTGTCAAGGGGCTGGAATCTCTTGGTGATGTTCTTGAGAGTGTTGAAGGAAAGCTGCTTGAAAAAAACGGTGAGGGCGATCTGAGCCAGGAGGGTAAAGATGATGACAGAATGAAGTGCATGCAAACAGATTCCGTTGGGAACCCTGACAAAGTTGATCCCTCTGATTTGCTTAAGTAACAGTGATATATGTATACTCCCGTGAATCGATCATTCATTGACGCCGGATCCTGATGCAAGCTGAAAAACACCTTTTCGCCACAACCCCCCTCCTCGGCAGCATCCTCAGGAAGAGGGCGGTGGAACGCCTTTTTTCCGCCAGGAGCAGAGCGGGCGCGGTTGCACTGGCGGGCGCGGTAGAAGAGAGGCATCCAGAAGCCGATGCGATATTCCACCGTCTTCTGCTTCTGCAGCACAGCAGCCAGCCTGTCATGCACAGCGCAGTATGGAACTACTGGAAAGCATCCCGCTTTGAAGAGCTGCTGAAGAGGATGCACGCCTCTGCAACGCTTCAGCCCGTTCTTCTGCAGGCGCTTGAAACCATGCCGGAAAACGACTGGGGCAACGGCCTGCTCTTCATGCTCTGGAGTCTCCTTGACCGGGACGACATTGCCGACAAGATAGAAGCGAGCGGTCGCCATGCGCCTGCTCTTGAAATGGATGCCCTTTTCGGGCTTGTGCGAGGCAATCCGGAGCGCTACCTCGATCTTGAAGATCCCGATTACTCCATTTTTGAAAAAGCGTGGCTTGCCGCGTCCGGTGCCCAGAGGCAGCGTATCAGCACAACCGTTCTCAAAAGTCAGGATCCCCGGCTTGTCGCAGCTTACGATCATGCCGTCAAGGAGGGGCATGACCCGCAACTGTTCATTGAGGCGTTTAAACTCTGCGGAGATCACGATGCGCTGCTCGACAGGCTGCATGGTTTGCCCTTCACCTGTGCGCTCGAGGTTGTCGCTTTCTGGGAAGAGGGAGGCGGAAGGCCGAAAAGTCCCTCAAAAAAAGCCGTTGTCGAGCGTGCTGTCGCTCTCTATCGTGAACTGGCCGGGTTTCTTCCGCACTCCCGACCGCCCCGACTGCCCGGCACCAGAGATATTTTCTCTTTCTGGACGCAGCGGTATCGAACAGACGAACTGCTGCAGCAGGATCTCTCAAGCCCGGACCCTTTCAGACGGGCTGGTGCGCTGTTTTCAGCGGCGCAGCGAGGGCTGGTTCCCCGCAACAGGATGCAGGAGATCTCCCTGAACGGTACGTGGCCTGAAAAACTCGCGTTGCAGTACCTGTTTACTGTGCCGGACGCAAGTTTCCGGCAGGAGCATGTCTGCTGGCTCCAGCCACAGGAGAATATTGTGGCCGCCATATTGACGACACGCCTGCCCGGTTCGCTTGAAGAGAGCACTCTGTTGGACGAGAGAGTTCATGCTGGTGCCGGAGCGGCTGATCAGTCGGCACAGCTCCAGCGTACACTCCTGCACTTGCTCAGACTCCTGCAGGGCTATTTTCTTCGCGGTCTGATCACCGTTGACAGTAATGACGACGCAACAGAAAAAAATGCCGTGGAGACGGAAGATATGGCGGATGCAGAGTGGTAAACCAGAATAACCGTTTGAACAAATGGCTCTCGCTTTTGATTTCGGGACTTGCAACAGCGTGGTCGCACGCTGGAATGAAGCCCTGAACGACATAGAGACTCCCGACCTGCCCAATCTCGGAATCTTCTATCCGCAACCGGGAGCGGAGCCTGCGCGGGTCATTCCCTCCGTCATTCATTTCGACGTGGAGAGCGCCCTCCTTGTCGGTAGCCAGGTTGACGCAGCGGGAGTCGCCAATCATCCGGGAACATTCAGGTGGCTGAAAATGGATATGCTTCGCAATGGAGGGGCCAATCGCGGGCGGCGCGTCAATGGCAGGGTTATTTACCCCCGCCATGCAGCAGACGAACTCGTTGATCGCATCCTGATGTTCGTGCGCGGCTATTTCGGCGACATCGACGAGGAAATTGTGCTGACAGTCCCTGTGGAAGCCTTCGATCACTATATCGATTGGCTGCGCGAAGCGGCGATAAAACGCTTTCCGGGAGGGATCACCTTCATCGACGAAGCAACCGCCTGTATGCTTGGTTACATCGATATGGTTCTCGACCGCGAACCCTACTGCATCGTGGATTTCGGCGGAGGCACTCTCGATGTTTCGGTCGTTCGTACCGATTTGCTGCGTGCCGGACATGCGAAATGCCGAATACTTGGCCGGGCAGGCGAGGAGATCGGCGGGATTATGATCGATAACTGGCTGCTGGAACATATTCAGGAAGAGGAGGGGCTCACCGATGACGATATTGCCTCAATCGGCCCATCACTGCTCGAAGCGATTGAGGGGGCGAAAATTGCCATCTCGAACGGCAGCGAGCAAGCCTCCTTCACCCGGTATAACGATGTTACCGGCCGTCTCATCGAGGTCACGCTTACTTCCGCCACACTGAAGGAGGCGCTTGAAAAAAAACGGGAGCCGGACAGGAACAACCTCTACCAGCACATCATCCGCACGCTCGACCGCGCTCTCGATCAGGCACGCGACAGGGCAGGCATCCGCAAGGAGGAACTCAAGGGGATTTTTCTTGTCGGGGGAAGCAGCCTGCTGCCGGGCATTGAGGAGAAAATCCGTGAGTTCTTTCCCCTCAGCGACGTTCATGCCGGTAATCCGTTCGAAGCCATCGCCAGAGGGGCATGCCGCTACTCCGGCGGCATCTTCGACCAGACGCTGACTCACGATTACTGTCTGCGGAGCTGGAACCGGGAACTTCGGGATTTCGAACTGGTTCCCGTTGTTCCCCGAGGTACCCCTTACCCGACCGGGAAACCGGTATGCAGCAAATATATCAAGGCAGCTTCGGACAACCAGGAGACGCTCGGACTGGTCATTTATGAGCGTTCGTCAATGAGCCGCCCGCTGATCACCTATGTCAACGGGGCCGACGGCTTGCGTCCGGTACGGGAAGGGGAGCGCCAGGAGTGTCGGCATAAGCCCCTCAATCCCGAAGACAGCGAGTTCATCCATGCGGTACCGCCCTGCCGTTCCGGTGAGCGGCGCTTTATTGCTGGGTTCGGGGTGGACAGCAACCGCCGTCTCACGCTCTGGCTGCGGGATACGGAGGAGAACAATCGTTCCTACATTCTGTTACGCGACGGCTCGCGACTTCCGTTGCCGGTAACCGATCTGCCGGTAGTGAAACTGTAACGTTACAACCCAATAACTTAACGCAGCATGGCCTGGCTCGACGAACTCAAACTCAATGTTGACGCGCGGGTAGCCGTCATACACCTCGCAACCATCGATGAAGAGGAGGCCATGCGTACGCTTTCCGGCTGGTCGCAATCAAGCGAGTGGCCGGAAGGAATGGGGCTCATCACCTGGGATATCGGCGACCAGTTTCGCCACCTGCGAGAACCTGCGGCAACCTTCAGCAAACTGGCGGCCACCCCGGAAACCGTGCTTGATATCATCGACGACTACAAGGGCTCCGCAACATTCGTACTCAAGGACTTTCACCATTTCTGGGAGCACAGCCGCAAGGTTTCGCGCATGTTGCGGAACCTCGCATCGCGTCTTCCTTTCCGCAGCGAAACGGTGAACATTATCATCACAAGCCCCCAGCTTGCGCTTCCCGCCGAACTTCGTCACGACATTCCAACAGTCGATGTGGGAAAACCGGACGGCAAACAGATACTGGAGCTGCTTGATAGGGAAACCCGCTCAACGCGGGCGCTCGATAACGCCACACACGGTTTGCGCGAACGTCTGGTCGAAAGCGCGCTCGGTCTTTCCATTGTCGAAGCGGGAAGGGCGTTTCGCAAAGCCATCGTCGTTGCCGGAGGCCATGGGCTCGACGAGCGGAGCGTCCGGCAGGTGCTGAACGAAAAACGGCACATCATCCGTGAAAGCGGCGCTCTTGAACTCTACCCCTATACCGGATCCATGAACAACGTTGGTGGACTTGGGGCCCTGAAGGGGTGGCTCGACGAGCGCCAGGAGGCGTTCAGCCAGGATGCACGTGAGTATGGCCTCAGTATGCCGAAAGGGGTGGCTCTCATCGGGATTCCCGGTACCGGAAAAAGCCTCTGCGCAAAAGTAACCGCAGGACACTGGGGGATGACGCTGCTGAGAATGGATGTCGGCGCCATCTTCAGTGGTCTGCTCGGTTCAAGCGAACAGAATATTCGCGAAGCCATCCGGATTGCCGAGGTCATTGCTCCCTGCGTGCTCTGGGTTGACGAGATCGAAAAAGCCTTTGCCGGCTCCATGGGCGACAGCGGCACGGCAAGCCGGGTCTTTGCCACCTTTCTCACTTGGATGCAGGAAAAAACCGCTCCGGTATTTGTATTCGCCACGGCCAACAACGTTCGGCGCCTTCCCCCCGAACTTCTGCGCAAAGGGCGGTTTGATGAGGTCTTTTTTCTCGATCTTCCTACCCACGGCGAGCGGATAAAGATACTCGAAGTCCATCTCAGGGAGCGCGGCTATACCATGCTCTCGCAACGATTCAACCTTTGCGCGGTCGCATCGGCAACCGAGGGGTTTGTCGGCGCCGAACTTCAAGCGCTGGTCAACGATGCCATGTTTCCCGCATTCCGCGACAACCGACGGGAACTGGAGACGGAGGATCTGCTCAACGCAGCCGGAGAGATGGTTCCCCTTTCCGCATCGCATCAGGAGCATATCGAACAGTT
Organism: uncultured Chlorobiaceae bacterium; assembly: GCA_903887845.1. Lineage (GTDB taxonomy): Bacteria > Bacteroidota > Chlorobiia > Chlorobiales > Chlorobiaceae > Chlorobium. The sequence goes on along the minus strand of CAISRC010000014.1, from coordinate 2,135 downwards.
GAGGACGATGGTTGGAAACGGACAGGCACGCAACGCCTCCGACGACCGAAATGCTTTGTCAGCCTCATTGAAAACCGGAGATAATAGCGCACTATGAATACGCCAACATATAACGAAATCCTTACCGAACTACGAACTCTCGCGATCCGTCCTTCCGGCGGCGAGCTGCCTTCGGTTGTCGTTAACGAACAGGACAGCTCCACGATGGTGCTTGTTCCTGCAGGCAGTTTCACGATGGGAGACGACCTCGATAAGGAGAGCCCGCAGCGCACTGTCACTCTCGATGCGTTTTATATTTCGGTCTACGCCGTCACCAATCGCCAGTACAGGGCTTTTGTGCAGGCAACGGGCCATCGGCCTCCCAACATCGGTGCAAGGATCGACTCGCTTTCGGTCTGGCACGAAGACGGTTGTCCCGCAGAGTTCGACGATTACCCGGTTGTGCTGATCAACTGGGACGACGCAGAAGCCTACGCCCGCTGGGCAGGATGCCGTTTACCCACGGAAGCCGAGTGGGAAAAGGCGGCACGCGGGCCGGAAGGATATATCTACCCTTGGGGAGACCGGTGGGATGAAAACAATTGCCGACACAGGAACAATCGGGGCGCGGATTCGGTCGCTCCGGTGTATGCTTATCCCGAAGGCGTCTCCGGCTACGGCACCTGGAACCAGAGCGGCAACGTCATGGAGTGGTGTTCTGTCTGGCACGAGGAGACGGATTCTGGGAATGCTTCCACCGGTGAAGATGCTCTCCGACAGGAACGGGGCGGATGCTGGCGTTATCCGGATAAGTTCGCTTTCCGCTGTTCGCAGCGTTCGTTTGTGGTTTCAAAAGCGGTTAACGATTTCCGGGGATTCCGGCTGGTGTTGCCGGTGAAGGCGGGGGAGTGAGGAGCGAAAATATGGGGAGGCGGTGCATCTCCCGGTTCCCGTGCAGGAGACTTTCGTACATGTCAGGTGAAACGGATCGTGATTTCGTGCTCACCTGAGCATGGATAAGTAAGAGATTGAGATAAATATTTTGAAATATATCTGTACTTTACAGATTGAAAAGTTGGTGCCGTCCACCCTGTACAGTGACTGACTAAGCGACGCTGTATTGAGGGGTTATTTTTCGTTGGACTACCGAAGAAGCTAAGCCAATCATATCAAAACCAGACCGTTAACGCGGCAAAATTGTTTTTCAAGACAGTACAAGGTTCAAAGCTCATAACAGAACAGATCGAGCGGCCAAGACCAGAACATAAGTTGCCCAACGTGCTGAGCAAGGAGGACGTTGCAGCTATACTTCAGGCATCACAGAACCTCAAACACCGTACGATGTTGAGCTTGATTTATGCCTGTGGTCTTCGACGGGGAGAGTTGTTGAATCTCAAACCTGAGAATGTTGATGCGAAAAGGCATTTATTGATAATAGTCAATGCAAAAGGAAAAAAAGACAGAGTCATTCCCATATCGGACAAAGTGATTGTAATGTTGCGGGAATACTATAAAATATATCGCCCCAGGATTTGGTCGTTTGAGGGTCAGGAACTTGGTACACAGTACAGCGAAACCAGCTTGCAAAAAGTGTTAAAACATGCACTCGATCATGCAAAAATAAAAAAACCAGTAACGCTTCATTGGTTGCGGCACTCTTATGCAACACATTTACTGGAAGCGGGAACTGATCTTCGATACATACAAGAGCTCTTAGGGCATAAGAGCAGTAAGACGACAGAAATCAATACCCATGTATGCGAACAGAGTTTACTAAAAATTTCCAGCCCCTTTGATAATTTGTAAAAAATATTATTCACCTCAAAAGTGTATAAAGCATGCCAGAATAGCTGGCTTTATACACCTTTTGGCCGGATAAGGTGCATAGATAAAGGAGTTAGGGGCAAGTGTATAGGCGTTCTCACAACTTGACTGACATGTGCAAATTTGAAAAAATATGACAAGTAGAATATAACTCTTTGATAGGTTGGTGCAGATTTGGAGGAATTTATTTTGGGCACCTCTATTTAATCTTGACTGATATATCTTTATAAATTTTATAGTGTTAGCGTTATAAATTGAGGGTCATATTTCGTATATTAATGCAATAATATCAACTTACCCGTTGTAATGAAACACATCAACCCGTTAGGCAT
>CAISRC010000013.1 GCA_903887845.1 uncultured Chlorobiaceae bacterium | reverse complement strand
TAATGCAAAAAGAGGTACAACTTTGCCCCGACTATAGCCCGTAGTCCGATTGTATCATGCAAAAATAACTGGCAGGTCTCCTGACTATCACGGCTTGATTCCGTTTCGGCCTTCCCGCAGTTTTCCAGGGAGGAAAAGATTGCAGTGACCTGAAACGCCCAGCAAAATCGATGCATTATGGCAATGCAAAGCTTTTGTGGTTCACCGTTGTACAGTTGCGGGTACAGTGTACGATTCTCACGTACTTCCCTATTCTCCGGCTTTTAAGCCAGCACCAGCTACAACAACAAAAGAACAATTATGGTGCATTAAATAATAAATTCTTGACAAAGAAGCAAACAGTAAACCGTTGTTACCCTTCATACCTCCCTGAACTGAGAATAGTGCCGGCTATGCTTTTACAGTAATGATGAACCTGTTCAAGCAAGTTGATGAGTTCCATGTGAATATCGTGGGTCACCTCTGCTCCGGGTAAAAGGAAAACTCTTTTCAGGTGAGCAGCTTCGGCCTTCGCAACCTGCAGTTTAAACTGATCATCACCCTGAAGAAGTGTCGCAGCTTTTGCCTCATCCATATCCTTCAGGGCATCGACCAGTTGTTCCACTTCAAGACAAACGAGCTTGTGCATGGACATAAGCTCGTGTTTACCCTCTTCACTCAAATCGTTTTTCAGCCCCCGTTTTTTTTCAGCAAGTTTTTCTTCAAGAATCCCGATAACATCACCAATCGATTCAAGGCCTTTGATAATGTTCATGAGAGCAAACACCTCCTGTGATTCCTGTTCATTAAGCCCGCTTCGGCTTATTTTAATGAGGTATGCCGAGATACTGGTTTGAAGAAAATCAAGCTTCTCTTCTCTCATGCGAATACCTTTGCTGACGGAAAGTTTTGGAAAAACCTCATCCTTGCCGGGATCGTTGCTGATAAAGGGGTAAAGCGACGCATGCACCATTTTGCCAGCAATGCTGGCCATTCTTGCCACTTCAGCCTTTGCATAACTGATTGCAATAAGAGGAGTTGCAAGAGCTGAATCCTTGAGGTACCATACAGCGGGAAGCAACCTTGTTTCCTCTGGATCATCAGGAAGAAGTCGATAAAGCTGCCGGTCGAAGAACGAAAGAAACGGAAGAAAAAATAATGCCATGAAAAGATTGATGAGCGAATGGGCATTGGCAATCTGGCGAGGCACTTCATGGGCCAGCTTTACAGCACCTGAACCAACTCCCAACGGTGAAAGCGCCCGGATGAACTCTGCAAACCAGGGAATAACCGGAAGAAAAAGAAGTACTCCTGCAACATTATAAAGCACTTGGGAAAGGGCAACTCTTTTCGCCGCCCGCAGCATTCCGGCACTTGCCAGCACGGCAGTTATACACGTTCCGATATTGGCCCCGAGCATCAACGCAATACCGGCATCAAGGCTTAACGATCCTTGCAAAGCAAGGGTTATGAGAATACCGATAAACGCCGCACTGCTATGCATCAAGGCTGTAAAAAACATTCCCGCCGCAATGCCAAGCAGAGGATTTTCCAGATAACGCAACAGTGAGAGAAACGGCGCATAGCTCTGCAGAGGCGCGACCGCTTCAGACATAACTTTCAAACCGAAAATCAGAAGACCAAACCCCGAAAGCGCCTCTCCCGTAAAACGCAGGGGTTCCGATTTTCCAACAGCAGTCAAGGCAAAACCGGCTGAAAAAATCATCAGGGCATAATCGTGTAACCTGAACGCCACAAGCTGCGCCATGGCAGTAGTGCCTATTTCAGCGCCAAGAATCACAGCAAGAGACTGACTGCTGGTCATGAGGCGTGACTGAACCAGCCCCACAAGGAGAGCAATAATGGTACTGCTGCTCTGGACGATCATGGTGGCAAAAGCCCCGGCAAGCATCCCGTAGAAACGGTTATCGGTTATCTTCGATATCAGCCGTCCTACCCGGGCACCCGATGCCTTTTTCAGACCGCTGCTCATAATCCTTATTCCGTAAAGAAAAAGGGCCAAGCCTCCAATAAAAATAAGTATCAAAGCAGATGACGTTATTGTGTGATACTATTTGTTACCGCTGACAAGGAAGTGTTTTCTGAATATCCTCTCCTTGAGCATTCGGCATACACGACTGCATCATCTTCTGCATGTCGGTCATCATCCCGTTCATTTCTCCCATTTTTTTATCCATCTGCATTATCATCTCTTTTTTCACGACCGGTTTCTCTCCATTAATCATCTTTTGCTGCATTTTCATCATATCCAGCATCGACTGCATCATATTCATCATTGGACAGATCATACGCATTGCGCCATCCTGAGGTGCCATGCCTTTCGGATCAGTCATCTCGTCTTTCTGTTCTGCCTGTGCAACAGAGCCAAACATTACCAAAGCCGCCAAAACAATGATTATCTTTTTCATGTTAACTCTCATTAATAATTAATAGTAATGTCTCACTTTTAACTTGTAAACTCTACACTTTTAAAAAGTACGTAATTCAACAGGAATCAAAAAACAGCGACGAGAGGAAAGCACAGATGTTTTTTTTGCATTCCTTGAACTTCTGCCTTACTTTGGCTGAAAATTGAACTTCATTATGCCCAAAGCTACAGTAGCCGCAATCATTACTCCTGATGATGACAAACCTGAGATCATCCTGCTGACCAAACGAAGTATTCCGCCGTTTCAGGGACACTGGTG
>CAISRC010000012.1 GCA_903887845.1 uncultured Chlorobiaceae bacterium | reverse complement strand
CTCAGTCGAAAACAAACAAGGGATTTCTACATCAAAAAATATGTCAAAGAGCAATGCTTTTGATACTATTGTGGAATAGTATATTGGTGATACTCATTTTTCAACATGTATCAAAAGACACTTTTTAGAGGTTCCCTTAAGTAACTCGAAAAGAATATAAGTTTACAGTGAATTGTTGTAATTGGAACGTCGCACAGCGGTTGCTGTCGGTGCGTGCTTGAGGCCCTCATCGCTGAGTCTTATACGTGGGCTCGCCCCTTGCGCAACGAGGTAAAAAATCGAAATAACCGCTTCTGATACAATGAGTTGGTAAATAATTTAATACATGAGACATAGAACAGTGAGAAATTCTGAATTTAATGCTTACGTGCCGCAAACAGAGTTAATGAATGTCTGATCTTGGATTTTGACGTTTTGGATGCATGTCTATGATATTTAATCGGAAGTTGTGAAACTGAATACATAAACAAGAGGAATGAGCCAATGGATGTGAAAAATGAGAAAAAAAGTGGCGTGCTGTCTCAAATCATAGTCGCAGTCGTTGTTGCCCTAATTGCTGGCAGCACATCCCCTTGGTGGTGGTACGTAATATTTCCTGAAACAAAGCCAGCCCCCCCAGTCTCAAGTCCTGTCATACCTTCTCAGAGCCCTGCTCAAAATCCTGTGTCGCTGACCTTCTCAAACAATAATGTGTCACCAAGTTCAGACGTGAAAAATTATTTGATGGATAATCAACCGGATAGAATCATTATAGTTACTCATCGTTAGAACAGTGAATATCGAATAGAAGAACCATCAAGTCCATGGCCATAGCAGGGCACTGCGACGATTGAAGGAGGGCAACTCTCAGGTGATGCGTAATTTAAAAATTCATTGGCGACGATGAGAATCGAGGTTCGATTCCGCCTCACAGCACCAATGTATTGACCTCACAGCGTAAATGTTATAGCCCGTCATTCCAATGGACAGTCAAAAGTTGTGCTATAGCTATTAAGGATGGCGCATGCAAGCAAATTATTCAGATCAGCTTCGCAGAGCAATATAACATGATCGATGTAGTCAAATACTTTGAAAGTGATAATTTAAGTGTTAAACTGCAGATATAAGTGCATCAGAATGTGTCTGCTTGTTTAATACATAAAATAATCAGGAACCGGGAACTTCTGTCAACACGGTTTATAAATGGCTTATTCATTTCTAATCGAGGATTTTCAAAAATGACTCATTTATTTTACAAAGGCTCGCGCACAAAATCCATGCTTCTTTTTTCAGTGATGGCGGTGTTTTTGGTATCAGGTTGTGCTACTGAGACCCATCAGGCCTTGGTCATTGACAAAGTCAATAGTGCATCAATACCCTATTCAGGAGTCAAATCAAGTCTTGTCGTTGGCAAATTTGAAAACAAATCAAGTTTCATGCGCGGGCTTTTTTCGGATGGGGTTGACCGGCTTGGAAGTCAGGCCAAGACTATTCTTCTGTCACATTTACAACAAACTAATCACTTCAATGTGATGGACAGAGACAACATGAGTGAGGCAAAGTTTGAAGCCAATTTAGGAGGAAAGACCCAGTCTGTCAAGAGCGCGGCATTTTTGATTACTGGTGATGTTACTGAGTTTGGAAGAAAAGAGACTGGTGATCAGCAGCTTTTTGGAATTCTCGGCCGAGGAAAATCACAAGTTGCTTATGCAAAAGTCACTCTGAATGTGGTTGACGCCCTTACATCAGAAATAGTTTTTTCAGCTCAGGGTGCGGGCGAATATGCTCTTTCTAATAGAGAAATTATTGGTTTCGGAGGCACTGCCGAATATGATTCGACTCTTAATGGCAAAGTTCTTGACCTTGCTGTAAAAGAGGCAGTGAACAGATTAGTTGAAGGAGTTGATCAAGGTTCCTGGAAACCAAAAAATTAAATAAAATGAAAAATATATTTCCGCTTTTATTGATAATCTTACTTATGCAAGGATGCTCTACTAATAAGCCAAATTTATACAGTTGGGGAAATTACGAGCAATTGATTTACCAAAATTATGCAAATCCCGGTAAAATTTCACCAGAAGAGCAAGTTTTAAAACTTGAAGCTGATTCTCAAATCGCCAAATCAAAAAATAAAGCCCTGCCTCCAGGATTTCATGCTCAAATTGGTGTTTTATATTTTCAGACAGGAAAGTTAGATCAAGCCAGGCAAGCTTTTATCACCGAGGAAGAATTATTTCCGGAATCAAAGCAATTCATGGATAGACTCATCGCTAAAACTAAAAATCGGGGAGCTTTATGAAATTGTTGAAGATTACCTTTTCTTTGTCGGTTTTATCATTGTTAGGTGCGTGCGCTACTCCTGTTGCACAGTTGGATTACACAAATTATCGCAAATCAAACCCGGCATCAATTTTAGTATTACCTCCTGTCAATAATACGCCTGATACGAAGGCGACCTATGGATTTTTATCCACCGCGACAGAGCCCCTTGCTGAAGGTGGTTATTATGTATTTCCGGTTTCTTTAGTTGATCAGGTTTTCAAGGAAAATGGACTGCAAAATCCACCCGAAATGCACCAGGCGCCTTTGAATAAAATAAAAGAGATTTTTGGCGCGGATGCAGTCCTTTATATTACTATTGAGAACTATGGTCCTGTATACAAAGTAGTAAGCAGTGATGTTGTTGTTAAGGCAAATGCCAAATTAATTGATGCAAAAACCGGAGAGCTTTTATGGTCCGGATTTGCCACAGCATCCAGTGCTGAAACTGACAGCAATAATAATCTTGGATTAGCAGGCCTTCTTGTTAAAGCTATTGCAAAACAAATTGTCAGCAGTGCTGTTGATCAGGGTCATGATATTTCTCGAATTACAAGTTCGAGACTGTTATCACCAAAATACAATGGCCTGTTATATGGGCCAAGGTCTCCACTCTATCAAAAAGATGACCAAAAACAATAGTTGATACGACGATAAAGTATTATCGATAGTATCAGACCGGGTTGTTTATATCATTAACAGTTTTTCGAACATTATCACTCCCACTCAATCGTCGCAGGCGGCTTCGATGAAATATCATAAGCCACCCTGTTAATCCCGCGTACTTCGTTGATGATGCGATTTGAGACGCGGGCAAGAAAATCGTGAGGCAATGGTGCCCAGTCGGCGGTCATCCCGTCCGATGATTCGACAGCCCTCAGTGCAAGCACATTCTCATAGGTGCGTTTGTCGCCCATGACGCCTACTGACTGTACAGGCAAAAGGACGGCAAAAGCCTGCCAGACATGCTGGTAGAGTCCGCTGGATATCAGCTCTTCGATATAGATTTCGTCGGCTTCCCGCAACACATCGAGCCTCTCTTTGTTGACAGAGCCAAGTACACGGACGGCAAGTCCTGGGCCGGGAAAGGGATGGCGCATCAGGAGAGCCTCGGATATCCCGAGTTCGCGTCCTACGGCACGTACTTCATCCTTGAAAAGCTCCCGAAGGGGCTCAATCAGCTTTAGCTTCATGCGCTTTGGCAATCCACCGACATTATGATGCGACTTGATGGTTTCCGAAGGGCCTTTGACGCTTACGCTTTCAATGACGTCAGGATAAAGGGTGCCTTGTACCAGAAACTTTTCATGTTGCATGTGTTCTTCAAACACCTGAATAAAGGTTCGTCCGATTATTTTGCGTTTCTTTTCAGGTGATGCAATATTTTTCAGCCGTTTCAGAAAGAGATCTGAGGAGTCGGCAAGGGTTACCTTCAGGCCAAGAGGCTTGAGAAAATTCATCACCTTTTCCGCTTCATTTTTTCGCAGCAGGCCGTTATCGACAAAGACGCAGTGCAGTTGTTTTCCTATCGCTTTGCTCACCAGAACCGCAGCAACAGTTGAGTCAACTCCGCCGCTGATGCCGCAGATCACGGTCTCAGTGCCTGCTTTGCGCCGAATCTCATCAATCTGATGGTTGATAAAGCTTTTCGATGACCAGTCGGGGGTAATACCGGCAATATCGAGTAGAAAGTTTGAGAAAAGTTGTTTGCCGTACAGGGTGTGCTGCACTTCAGGGTGAAACTGCAAGCCATAAACTTTCAGTGCAGCTTTACTGCCGCAGCTTTCAAAAGCGCAGATTTCAGAGTTGTCGCTGCTGGCTGTTGCCCTGAACCCTTCTGGAAGGCGTACAACCTTGTCACCGTGGCTCATCCAGACATCGGAGTCGGGAATATCGTGAAAAAGCATACTTTCATTTTCTCTATCACGGGTAACCATAATTTTTGAGCGCCCGAATTCATGCTTGGATGAACAGGCAACCTCTCCCCCGAAATGGTTGGCGATGGCCTGCAAACCATAACAGATACCGAGTATAGGAATACCAAGGGAAAAAATGCCGCCATTGGGAAGAATGGCCGACTCTTCATAGACGCTGGTCGGGCCGCCAGAGAGGATGATTGCCTTGGGACTGTGTTCCCTGATTTTTTCCGGCGTGGTGTTATAGGGAAGAATCTCCGAATATATACCCAGTTCGCGGATACGACGGGCGATTAACTGGGTATATTGTGAACCGAAATCAAGGACTACTACCGATTGCATAACACGAATATTGTTGAGGTTAACGGATCAGAAGCTTAAAGGGCTTGCACCGGTTTCGGCTTTGGTTTTGGCGCAGGTACTGGTACTTGTGCCGGCGCCGGGGTTGGTGGTTTTGAAACTCCATTTCCGTTCATTGCACTGCTGCTGTCTCTCACTGAGGTGGTGCCGGTTCCATCGATTGGCTGTACTGGATGAGACTGATAGTATTGAAAACCTTTCGGAGTGTAATATTCGATATAGACATCACTGCCGAGCAGATCGGTGGGGGTATTGGTCTGCCCTGACATAGGGACAGCAATGACGGTCTCCGGAATATGGAAATACTTGTTTTCAAGTTTCAGCGACGGGTCACTGTAGCAGCGTTTCATAAAGCCGGCCCATACAGGAAGAGCCGCCCGGGCACCCTGGCCATACTCCATGGAAGTAAATTTGATACGTTCGTCATCAAATCCGGTCCAGACAACAGCAACAAGCTGCGGTGTAAATCCCGCAAACCATGCATCTCTCATGCTTTGAGTTGTACCGGTTTTTCCTGCAGCCTCAATGTTAAAGCCGTACCGGCCACGGACTGCCGCACCGGTACCTTTATTGATCACATCCTTGAGCATTGAGACCATGACAAAGTTGGTCGTTGAGTCAATGGCAAAACGATGGTTCGGAGTGTATTCCGATATGGGGCGGTTATGTTTGTCCTCAACCTTGAGGATTGAGACCGGCTCGTTCCAGATGCCGTTGTTGGCAAATGTTGAAAAGGCTCCGGCAAGTTCAAGCGGGCTTACTTCCGATGTCCCGAGGGCGATAGAGAGGTTCGATGCCATAGGTGAAGTGATGCCCATTTTTCTAGCATAACTGATTATTTCTGAGGTTTTCAGATGCTCGTAGGCAAGTCGTACGGTTACCTGGTTCAATGATCGGCACAATGCTGTGCGGAGTGTGGTCATTCCCCCGGACGAACCATCTGAGTTTCTTGGTGACCAGATACCGTTGCCGCTACTGAGTTGAAGGGGCTGGTCAAGCACCTGGAAATTTGCGGGCAGTCCCTTGTCGATGGCCGCTGTATAGACAAATGGTTTAAAGGTTGAACCAGGTTGCCGTTTTGCCTGCCACACATGGTCAAACTGATATTTATACTCATCAGGAGAAAATCTGTTGCCTCCAACCCATGCCTTGACATGGCCGTTGGTCGGATCAATAGCCACTAAAGCCACCTGTATTCTGGTTTTTTCCTGCAACAGTTGATTCAGCCATACTTTGTCAGCCTTTAATTTTGCCATGGCCTGCTGTTCCGACAGTCCGTTATCTTTAAGCTCAGTGAACCGGTCGCTCTCCATGATGATCTGGTTTTTCAGAGATTCGGGCCATCTCCATGATCGGTCGAAGGCAGCTTGCAGTTCGGCAAGATGCTCGGCTGCTGCCTGCTGGGCATAGTTCTGCATCCGGCTGTCGAGTGTCGTCTGAATGGTCAGACCGTCACGGTAAAGATCGAGATTGCCAAGCATTGTTGATGGTTTGACCGTCTGTCGAACATATTCCGTAAAATATGGGGCAAGGCCTTGATGGCTGACTGGTGTATATTTCAGCACCAACGGACTTTTTTTCGCTGCTGCCGCCTGTTTTGGGGTAATGAATTTTACCTTCTCCATCAGTGAGAGGATAAGGTTTCTTCTTCCGATTGCACCTGACGGGTTTTTTGAAGGATTGTAGGCAGTAGGGTTTTTCAGTGTCGCGATCAGCGTTGCACTTTCCGGCAGCGTCAGAAGGTATGCCGGTTTGCCGAAATAGGTATAGGCTGCAGCCTCAATGCCATAAGCTCCGGAGCCGAAATAAACAGTGTTGAGATAGAGCGCCAGAATCTCGTCTTTCGTGTAGGTTTTTTCCAGCTCAATTGCGGTAATAAACTCCTTTACTTTTCGGGTGACCGTGCGCTCCTGGGTCAGGTAAAGGTTTTTTGCAAGCTGCTGGGTAATGGTACTGGCCCCTTGCCAGCGGCTTGGCCCTCTGAATATATTTTCACCCATAGCAATAGCAAGCCGTCGCAGATCGACACCCCAGTGGCTGTAAAAGGCCACATCTTCAGTTGCAATCAATGCGTAACGAGTTGACCGGGGAATAGATTTGAGCGGAATAAAGGTTCGATTTTTCAGAAAAAATTTATGAAGGAGTACGCCGTCCTCCGAATAGACTAAAGAGGCGAGTTCCGGGTTCGGGTTTTCAAGCTCCTCAAGGCTGGGCAGGCCCATAAAAGACTTCATTGCGTATGCCGCAGCGGTCGTCAGTGTTATGGCGATGAGGGATGCAAAAAGAAAAAACAGGCCTTTGGAAAATATTTTATTACTCACAGTTGAGATTAATCTTAAGGTTTACTTTTGTAAAATTGTTCTGCAAATTCAAAATGCTTTGTAAGCTCGCTGGCAAATTCAGCAGTCTCTTCAAGCATTGGAAGATGACCAACCTCCATGAACTTCGCCAAATGTGTCGGTGCCTCCGACTCTGCTTTGCGTCTTTTATAGAGGGAGATAGTCCCTTCAGGCGGAATAGTGTGATCGGCCATACCGACACTGCATAACAAGGGTGAAGCAATATAAAGGACATGACGGGTATAAGCTCTCAGCGAATCACGATCGATTGAAAATTTTCCGACTGCAATAGTTGCATCTTTATCGGATTGAGTGAAATCCTCAATAAGGATATCATGATATTCCAGGCTGATCTCTTTCGAAGCAGCACGTTTGATAAACATGCTTTTTAATGGTTCAGTAAGAAAAATATTCCGGAAATTCAGAGAAACATCAATCAGTCCGCCAAGAAAAAAGAGTCCCAGAGAGGTATAGGGGGTCTCTTCAAAAATGCCGCAGGCAATGATGGTCGCAGATAAAAGAGCGTTACGGTAGCGCAGGCAAAGCTCAGTGGCAACCATGCCTCCCATCGAATGGCCGACAATATGCAGTTTTCTTGATCCTTGAAGCTCAAGATACTCAATGAGTTCCGCTGCTTCATCGGTAAAACCCTGAATAGTAAAGGTTGGTTGATAACCCTTGATGATGGTTTTTCCAGTGCCGCTCTGATCATAGGTAATGCATCGGTAGTTTACCGAGAGTATGTCGACCAGTGGCTTCCAGTATCGGGAGGAGATCGCCCAGCCATTCACAAACAGTACAGCTTGTTTGTTCCTTGCTGAAGGATCAGACTCTGCCGTGTCTTCATAATAGAGCTTGCAGCGGGTTGACGCGAAATAACTCATAAGAGTTGCCTTGTTTCTTGTTAAAAACATGAACCTTAATATAAACAATAATAACTTTTCTTCAGACTTACCTCCAGAGCCAGGGTGCTGCCGTGTTTTGCGACTCTGAGACGCAATAGCTACATTGCTTCGGCCAAAAGCAAAAAGTTTTCATTTTTTAAGAAACAAGCACCATGACCTATTCCTTTACCGATCTGTTCTCTTTTCTGGTCGACTTTATCATTCATATTGATACACATCTTCAGCTTCTTGCTGCACAGTATGGCCTCTGGCTTTATGGTATTCTTTTTCTCATTGTTTTCTGTGAAACAGGACTTGTTGTCACACCATTTCTGCCAGGTGATTCCCTGCTCTTTGCTGCCGGGTCACTGGCCTCCATGCCTGACTCATCGCTCAATCCTCATCTTCTCTTTGTCCTCTTTTTTTCCGCAGCCCTGCTCGGTGACAACCTCAACTATCTGATTGGTCACAAACTTGGGCCAAAAGTATTTAATTATCAAAAATCCCGCTTTTTTAATCCTGAACATCTGGCCAGAACCAATAGTTTTTTTGAAAAACATGGAGGCAAGACGATCATTATCGCCCGTTTTATTCCTGTTATCAGGACCTTTACTCCCTTCGTTGCCGGAATAGGTGCCATGCCCTACAGCAGGTTTATTCTTTTTAGTATTACTGGCGCGCTGTTTTGGGTGGGACTATTTTCTTACGGCGGTTATTTTATCGGTCAGCTCCCCTTTGTGCAGCAGAACAGAAAGCTGATATTTCTTGCTATCATTGCGGTTTCCGTTACGCCTCCTCTCATCGGGTATATAAAGCATCGGTTTGGCCGCAGGCAGGACACTCCGTAATGTTTATGGATTGTTGATAACGTGTTGATTCATCGGTTGATGCGTTCTCTTTTCTTCTTGAGAGAGGCGTTATTAAATAAAACAGTATTCTTCATAACCTGTTTTATTTATATGAGTTATTTGTTTGTTGCGTTCGGACGCTACACGTTCTGTATTTATTGCAGGAATTTGTACTTTCTCGTGGATTGATAAAAAAAATGTTGATAACTTCATTCGGAAGAATGAAATGGAGTCAGGAGCGCATTTTCGGGAAGAGAGAAAAACGACGCAACCTTGAAAAAAGATTATATTAATCCATGAATTTTTTTATAATTACTACCTCTTCAGACACATCGGCGTATAGCGCAGCCTGGTAGCGCACTTCCTTGGGGTGGAAGGGGTCGTGGGTTCGAATCCCGCTACGCCGACTCTCTTACCTCTCTTTTCTTCTTTCCGTTCCGTATATTTTGGCTATGGACACCTTGGCGAAATTACAGATACTTTCTGGCGCCGCTCGTTACGATGCCTCGTGTGCGTCAAGTGGAAGCAAGCGTGAAGCTCCCTCAAGTGGAACCGGCAACACCTCGCAGAGTGGCATCTGTCACTCCTGGTCGGATGATGGCCGCTGCATCTCACTTCTGAAAATCCTGCTTTCCAACGATTGCCGTTACGACTGTGCCTACTGTGTTAACCGCTCAACCAATGCTGTTGAGCGGGCATCCTTCACCGCCCGGGAGGTAGTCGATCTTACCCTCGACTTCTACCGTCGCAACTACATTGAAGGGCTCTTTCTAAGTTCCGCCGTCATGCAGAGCCCCGATGTCACCATGGAACGAATGGTACGGGTTGTTGAATCGCTGCGTACCGAAGAGCATTTTGGCGGCTATATTCATCTGAAAATCATTCCCGGTTGCAGCAGTGAACTGGTGCGTAAAGCCGGGTTGTATGCCGACCGTATCAGCGTTAATATTGAGCTGCCTTCACAGGTTTCGCTCCAGCGGCTTGCCCCCCAAAAGCATAAAGATTCCATTCTGGAGCCCATGGCGCTTATTGGTAGGGAAATACACTCCAGTCTTGTTGAGCGCAAAGCTGACCGCAGAGCTCCCCGGTTTGCTCCCGCAGGGCAAAGCACCCAGATGATTATCGGCGCCAGCCCTGAAAACGACTTTCAGATTTTGCGTCTCTCTCAGGGGCTCTACAAAAAAATGAATCTCAAGCGCGTTTACTACTCCGCCTACGTGCCAGTCAGTGCCGATAACCGCCTTCCGGTGCTGGCGGCACCTCCTTTGCTGCGTGAACACCGTCTCTACCAGGCCGACTGGCTCCTGCGCTTCTACGGTTTTTCCGCAGAAGAGATTCTATCGGATGATCTTCCCAACCTTGACGAAACGTTCGATCCCAAGACCGCATGGGCCCTGCGTCACCCTGAATTTTTTCCGGTAGAGATCAACCGAGCAGACTACCTCACGTTGTTGCGCGTACCGGGTATTGGAGTCACCTCTGCCAAACGCATTATCGCCGCACGGCGTTTTTCAGCCATCACACCCGAGGGCATGAAAAAAATCGGGGTGGTGATGAAACGGGCAAAATATTTTATTACCAGTTCAGGGCGTGGTTTTGAAAGAGCTGATCGGACGCCTGCTCTTATCCGCCAGCAACTGCTGCTTGGTGACGGTATCGTGGCGCCACCTCCCCGGCAGCTTGTTTTCCCCGGTCTCTACGCATGAGGGCGATGAATCGATACCTGTACGACGGCACAGCCGACGGCCTTTTGTCAGCCATTGCATGGATTCTTGAAGAGGAGCCTGACCCGTTGCTGGTTGCTCTGTCGGAGCGTGAGGATACCCTTTTCGAAGACGGTTTCTTTATAGGCACCGATGCAACTCAAGCGGAATCGCTTTTTTTCCGCCTTCGCAAGCAGGCGCCTGATGCCGCACACACTATCTATTCCTTTATGCTTGCCGAAAAGGAGGGGATGGAAACCAGCCTTCTCCACTACATTTCGCTTGTCTTCAAGCATGGCGACAAGGTCAACGGCTACCTCACCCATTCGGCGGTGCTCGATATTGTCTCCATTGCCAAAAAAGCTGGAAGGGAGCTGCACCGCATGAAGGGGCTGCTGCGGTTCGAAAAACTCAGGGATGGGGCTTATCTGGCAAAAATGGAACCGGATCACAACATTATCCACCCCCTCGCATACCACTTCCGTACCAGGCTCAGAGCGCAGCACTGGTTTCTCTACGATGTCAAACGCCGCACCGCCGCCCGCTGGAGCAACGGCTCTCTCCAGTTCGGTACCATCGAACAGTTCACCACTCCCGCCCTATCAGACGATGAAAAAAAAGTTCAGGCAATGTGGCAGACCTTTTTTAAAACCATCGCCATTCCCGATCGCAAAAACGCCCGCCTGCAGAAATCCAACATGCCGATGAAGTACTGGAAGTACCTTACGGAGAAGCAGGGGGAGTGATTGAAAACATTCATAAATCTGCAAACATGACGACATCTATCGAACAGACTATCGGCAGCGGTAAAACGGTAACCTGTCCAGTATGCGGACAGCCTTTTACTTGCGTGCTCTCCTCAACATGCTGGTGTGCCACCAGAAAGGTGCCATCCGAAGTGCGCGACTATCTTGCCGGGCGCTATGAAACCTGCATTTGCAGCACTTGTCTTGACCAATTGATTGAGCAGGCTGGTTCGGGTGAAAGCGACTGAGTATTTGGCAACCTCCGGAAAAAGCTGTGCAGAATGTCATCCCGAAAGCGCAGGGTTTGGCTTATCCTTTGAAAGGCTTGAAACTCAATGTGAATTCAGTTGAATTGCAGTTACTGATCCTGTACATTGTGTGCATAGAACCTTTAACCGCAAAAAAGTACCATGCAGAAAGAGACCATTACTATTCTTGGATGCGGCTGGCTCGGGTTGCCGCTTGCACAGACTCTCGTCAAGGAAGGCTATTCAGTCAAGGGATCGACCACAAGTGAAGAGAAGCTTGAGGTGTTGCAGGATGCCGGTGTCGAGCCCTATCTGGTTCGTCTTGACCCGGAGGTAACCGGCGACGATATCGTTGCATTCCTCCAGAGCGATATTCTGGTTGTCAATATTCCTCCCACTCGGCGCGATGACATTGTTGAGTACCATATTGAGCAGTTTTCTTCATTGATTGATGCGCTGGGTCAATCGCCGGTGCGCTCCGTGCTGATGGTCAGCTCAACTTCGGTCTACCCTTCACTCAACAGGGAGGTTACTGAAGAGGATGCCGTTGACCCTGAATCACCGTCCGGGCAGGCGCTGCTCCTTGTCGAAGAGATGATGATGCAGGAGAGCGGATTTCAGTCTACGGTGTTGCGTTTTGGCGGTCTGGTTGGTTATGACCGTAACCCTGAAAAGTATCTTGCGGCTTTGACTGCAGTGACGAATCCCGATCAGCCGATGAACCTTATCCATCGTGACGATTGCATCAAGATCATTTCGGAGATCATCCGCCTGCAGCAGTGGGGCGAAGTGTTCAACGCCTGTGCCCCGCATCATATCCTGCGGCGCGACTATTACGGCAGAGCAGCCGATGCTGCTGGAGTTCCCCGACTCCTTCTGGCGACATCTGCCGAACCCGCACCGTTTAAAGTGGTGAACAGCGACAAGCTGGTCAGCGCTTTGGGTTACAGTTTTCTGCATCCCGATCCGGTCGCGCAACAGGGATAGGGAATGGCAGGACAACTCGCAGCCTTTCTACTGGCCGCTCCTTCAAGCGGTTCAGGAAAAACCACGATAACGCTTGCTCTCCTGAGGATGTTTGCCCGGCGGGGGCTTGCGGTGCAGCCCTTCAAGTGCGGGCCGGATTATCTTGATACTCGTTTGCACACCATGGCGGCCTCTTTTGGCGGAGGCGAGCGGGCAGGGATCAATCTCGATACCTTCATGGCATCAAAGGAGCATGTCCATGGGCTGTTCAGCCGCTATGCATCCGATGCTGATGTTGCTGTGGTTGAGGGTGTTATGGGGCTTTTTGACGGTGCTGAAAAATCGGAAGGGAGCAGCGCCGAGATTGCCATGCTTCTTGGTATTCCCGTTATCATGGTCATCAACGCTCAAAGCATGGCCTATTCTGCGGCGCCGATGCTCTATGGTTTCCGGACGTTTGATCCTTCGTTGAACCTTGCAGGGGTGATTTTCAACCAGGTCAATACCCCTTCTCATTACAGCTATCTTGAGGCGGCAGCACGTGATGCCGGAGTTGAACCGCTGGGCTATGTTCCCCGCAGCGAAGCGGTGGCGATCAGTGAGCGTCATCTTGGTCTTGACACCTCTGCCGGGTATGACCGCGAGAGCGTTATTACGGCGATGGCGGAGCATGTCGGGAAAACTGTGGATGTAGATCGTCTGCTTGAGATTGCGCAGGTAGAGAGACCTGCCTCTTCTGTTGTTCCGGCCTCAAAGGCAAAGGGGAATAAAGTCATTGCCGTCGCCCGTGACGAAGCGTTCAACTTTGTTTATCGTGAAAATATTGATGTGCTCGGCGAGTATGGTCGCCTGGTGTTTTTCAGTCCGATGCATGATGAACGTCTTCCTGAAGCAGAGATGCTTTACCTGGCAGGCGGCTACCCTGAACTTTATGCCGAACAGCTCTCTGCGAACAGCACCATGCGCGAGCAGATTGCCTCGTACAGCCAGAGTGGCGGGCGTCTCTATGCCGAGTGCGGCGGCATGATGTACCTTGGAAAAACAATAACGCTCAAGGATAGTTCGGTCTATCCCCTATGCGGCGCACTTGATCTGGAGACAACCATGCAGGAGTCCAGACTGACTCTCGGCTACAGGAAAGTTGTTTTGAACGGTTCTGCACAAGAGCTGCGAGGCCACGAATTTCACTATTCACGCATCAGCCGCCAGGGAGAGCTGCAGAACATTGCAGCGGTAGAAAACGCCCGAGGCGAAACTATGGCAACACCCCTTTTCAGAAAAGATAACACGATAGCCTCATACATTCATCTCTACTGGGGCGAAATGCGTCAGGCACCCACCCTGCTTTTTTCGCTTGAGAACGGCATAATTTCACTGGTCGCCGAGCAGGGCGAAGCCCGTATCGAGGCGCAACTCACAAAATAAACTCCAAATCACATCCTTCGGTTACCGACTCATCGACAAACGCCCTGAGCTTCCCAAGAAAATCAAGAAACCTTGCCGGGTCAATCTCACGAAAATATGCCACACCAACCGGCTGATCCTGCCAGCCGAGCAGAATTATTTCATGATGTTCAGTATCAATTGATGCCATTCGCTCAGCAATAATCTGGCTCATTGATTCAAGGCTGCTGTGATGCAGAAACGCTTCATCCCAACTGTCAAGTCCATTCCCGCTTTCCGAGATGAATGGCAGCCGGTTTAATACTTCAGGCAAGTCGTAATGAAAAAACGCGGCATAGTCGTGGGCGCCAATTTCCAGAGAACAGTATGTTTTGTACGATTTATCCTGAAGCCGTACCCGGTTTATCCTGCCAGTACGATAAATAGAGAGTTCAAGGTGTTCAGGATTGTTGTCATCAAAAAGGATGCGATCGATATTCATAGCTGAGTCATGAGAGAGGAGAACCTTTAATCAGTAGAAAGAGTTCTCTGTTTTATGGAATTGGTTCTAACATAGCTATCTTTATATAAATATTTTTTACACTCATTTTTACGATCTGCTTATCAGAAGATGATGAAACTGGGTACTCACAACAATTTTATCGATACATAAAGAATGGAAGGAAATTTTTCAGATAGAGTACAGGATGTTATCCGCCTCAGCCGTGAGGAGGCACTACGGTTAGGTCATGATTACATTGGTACGGAGCATCTCCTCTTGGGCCTTATCAGGGAGGGCGAGGGTATTGGTGCCAGGATATTAAAAAATCTCAGGATAGACTTGTTTAGTCTTAAGCAGAAGATTGAGGAAAGCACGCACCCAAGGGTTGCTGAAACCCAGATGGGCAATGTTCCTCTTACCAAGCAGGCGGAAAAGGTGCTGAAAATCACCTATCTCGAAGCAAAGATCTGCAAGTCGAATATTATAGGAACGGAGCATCTGCTGTTGTCGATCATGAAAGGCGATGACAATATTGCTTCAGAGATTCTCGAACAGTTCGGTGTGACGTATGATCTTGTGAGGGATGAACTGATGAGTATCTCCAGCAGCAAGAGCGAGTCTGATGATCCTCCGATGGAAGGGGCGTATTCGTCTGGAGGCGCTGAACGGCAAAAAAAGCAGGATCCGAGAAAGGTTGAGAAAACAAAAACTCCTGTGCTTGACAATTTCGGTCGTGATCTCACGCGTCTTGCCCTTGACGACAAACTTGATCCGATTATCGGACGAGAAAAGGAGATTGAGCGTGTGGCCCAGGTGTTGAGTCGCCGTAAAAAGAATAATCCGGTACTGATCGGTGAGCCCGGCGTTGGCAAGACCGCTATTGCCGAAGGTCTTGCTCTCAAGATTGTGCAGCGCAAGGTGTCGAGGGTGCTCTATGATAAAAGGGTGGTTGCTCTTGATCTTGCAGCGCTGGTGGCCGGGACAAAATACAGGGGCCAGTTTGAGGAGAGGATGAAAGCGCTCATGAATGAGCTTGAGCG
>CAISRC010000011.1 GCA_903887845.1 uncultured Chlorobiaceae bacterium | reverse complement strand
ACTGCATTGAAACGACCAACGTGCAAACAGCCATGGGCACCCACCGTTGGTCTACCGAATCAGTACAGAGAGACAGGTTGTTCCTGGAATATCTGGGAGTGCCCAGCAAATAGTGTACGCTTTATCCTACTTTCAGGATAGATATGGGCTGATTCAGCAGAAGACAATACATCCTGAGTGATTGTGGCTGTGCTAGCGATCGTTTCATAGTATTGCTGAATTGATGCAACGTCACTGTCGCCAATCTGCGTAATAGTCGCGTCATCAGAACTACCGTTCTGTTCGACCGTAGCACTGTGATTGCCAAAACCATTCTGCGTTACATTTGCCGTCTCAGCCGAAGACCCATAATCTTGATTTACAGTAATTGTACTTGAATACCAACCCGGCGACTGGGATGTCGTAACGTTGTTATAAGATCCAACCTGCGTGATATAGGCACTGTCGCCAGCAAAAGCAGGATGGTTTATCAGCGCAAATGCTGATAAAGCAAAAAGTGTAGCTTTCATAGATTTCATGAGTATAATTATTTAAGGTTTCTGAAAACGTTAAACAAATACAACACAAACCAACGGTCACATTGTTATACGCGTTACTGCTATTTACTGCTGTTAAATCTTGTAGCTCATGACGTATTAACGGTCATCGTGTTATTGTGATTCCTCCATTTAATGGTTTATGTGCTCAGCGAACCCATCCCGCCAGGGGCTGACTAATAAGAAAAAAACACATCTCAATATACATAAATACTACATATAAGAGATGTGAAATATACACAAATACTTAACTAATTTACCGGTGGTTGCCACAGGGAACATAGATCAATATGTTGTTTTTACAACTTTTTTTAAACACTTTTTCAGCTTAATCTGGTTTTCTGAACTTTGAAACCAATTCCAAGCCGGACATGATGCGCGGTGATCTATCAGCTTTTCATTAAGTTGCAGGAAACAGTTCCGCAGTGACAACGACCGTTCAGGCAATGTTCTGAACTCTTCGAATTGAGCGCGGATTGCAAGGTGCACAACTCGTAAGGCAGTTGATGACACTTGAAAAAAATGGAAATAATCGGGAGAGAATTCTATGGCCGCTTGTATCAACAATCATCTGAGCCGTTACGGCGGTCTGGCCGTCGGGCGTGAAGAGGAGCAGAAACGATACTTTGAGCAGAAAAGGCTCTACGCCCTGCAAATTGAAACCACTGATGCCTGTCACCAGGGCTGCATCTATTGTTATGCCGGCTCTACAGCCCGGGAGAGTCGCGGACTCACCTCGGATGAAATCCGCAGCCTGCTCCGCGATGCGGCTGCGCTGGAGATTCGGGCGATTGACTGGTTAGGCGGAGATCCGCTGGTCCGGCCTGACTGGTATGAGTTGATGCAGTATGCCCGGTCGCTGGGCATGATCAACAATGTCTGGACCAGTGGACTGCCCTTGAAAAACAAGCAGATTGCCGCCCAGGTCTATGAGGTGAGCGAAGGGGGCTTTGTGTCGGTTCACGTCGATTCAATCACTCATGAAGTCTATGCCAAACTCCATCGAGGGGGGAATCATCACTTCATCGACGCCATAGTGGAAGGAGTGACGAATATGCTTGAGCTGGGCAAACCCGCTGAAGCAATGATCAATTGCATCACTTACACTGGACTGCAAGGCCCGGAAGATGCCATCCGAACCATGCGCTGGTGGTTTGAAGAGAAGGGACTCCGCACCTGCCTGACCATGTTCAATCCCTCAGGAATGGGAGCCGGGTGGAGAGCCTTTGAGCCCGATCTTGCTGAAGTGCAGCAAGTCTATACGGAGCGCGACCGTATCAATTACGGTGATGACAACATCTCCATAGCCGCTATGGACACTGATAAATATTACTGCGGCACGATGGCGACGGTGACCTTCACTGGCGACGTAACTCCTTGCTCGGTGATCCGCGAAGGCGTCGGGAATATCCGCTCAACACCATTTTCAGAAATCATCGCCCAACATGGCAATACCCTTGTTCATGGAGCTCTGCACGATGTCTGTAACCTGCCCGATCCCTGTAACACCTGCACCAACAACCCGCATTGCTGGGGTTGCCGCGCCAGTGCCTGGCATTACAATGGCGACGCGGACGGGCTCGATCCAAAGTGCTGGTTGATTCGGGAAAAGCAGCAAGAAGCGTAACTCGTACAATTCAAAATGGAGATGTTCAAATGAGTGGAAACAGACTTGATGTCACGATTGAAAACGTCAATGAAGTCTACGATGGCCCTGGCGGTATCCTTTGGGAAATGCTTATGGGTGAAGAAATTCATGTCGGCGGTGAACAAGAGACCAACATTCTGGCCAAAAAAGCCGGAATCAATGCGGAGAGTCACCTGCTTGATGTGTGCAGTGCGCTTGGTGGTCCGGCTCGTCACTTGGCTCAAACCTGGGGCTGCCGCGTCACGGGCCTTGATGCAACCCAACGGATGCACACAGAAGCCATCTCCCGCACAAGGCAAGCCGGGTTGGATGACAAGATCGAATACAAACTGGGAAACGCTCTCGACATGCCTTTTCGGGCAAAGACGTTCGATGTGGTCTGGGGACAGGATGCCTGGTGCTACATCACTGATAAAAAAAGGCTCATCGAAGAGTGTGCCCGTGTCCTGAAACCGGGGAGCATTCTTGCGTTTACCGACTGGCTGGAGACCGGCTCAATGACCAGCGATGAATGGCAGGCTCTCTATACGTTTATGGTTTTTCCCTCAATGGAGACGCTGGATGGTTATGCGACCCTGGCCGAAACTGCCGGGCTGACGGTAATCGAGAAAGAAGACCTCTCTCCCGATTTCGCCGGACACATTCAAATATACCTTGACAACGTGCAGAAGGAGTTTCGTCAGGGGATTCTGGACAACTATGGACAGGAGATGTATAACGAAGTAGTACGCGGCATTACCCTTTGGCGCGACGCATCAGCAGCGGGCAAGGTGGGCAGAGGAAGGATTATCGCCCGAAAAGAGTGAAGTCGATCATGGCAAGCCGGAACCGTGCAGCCTTTGCGAAAAATAGAGTGGACTGATGATTTCAACACGGTCAAGCAGCCCAACAGTCATCTTACCCCCCGGGAAAAATTGAAACCGGGGGACAATTATCAATAAAATCATGCGGCACTGATTGTTTCTCGGGCTTTTCCGGCGCCTGTTCCGTACCACACTTTGGCACGCCATCGTCAGAGAAGACGCAGTGAGGCTGCCAGTTTCCAGAAAAGTAATATCGCCACAATCGTAAAGCACGGGAGGCGCCGCTACACGCAACCGCGCCTTGAGACGTCGTGAGTATGCAGCATCAGCACTGCTTACCACTCAGAGAGCTCGTGCCTACCAATACTCAACAACCTGGCTGAGTAAAAATCCGCGCCCAAGCAGGTTTTGCATGCGTTTTTCGTCAACGATGTGCTGGCAGGCACAAGAGAGATATTTTGCATCCGGAAGCAACAGGTCTGAAGGTGTGCACTGTATTGCATGCAGGTTACGAGCCAGACGATTGTACTCTCCATGCGACAGAAGCTCTGGAAACCCACAACCAAGGGTGCTGTCAGCAGAAGAATAGCTTTTGTATTCAGAGAGAGTGTTAGCATTGGTCAATCATATCCTGTTTGTGCGAGCGCCACAGGCCACACTTCACCGCATCCACAGCTTCTCAAAAGCCAGGAACAGACCGTCAATGTCCAGCGAGAATCCACCGTGTCGTCAACCAGAAAAACCGAACCTTTCGGGAATTTTTGCTCTTTAACGGCGAGAGAGCCATCAATGTTTCTTGCCTGTTGCGAACTGTTTGCCATGGTTTTCTGCTTGGGCCTCTCCTCGATCCTGGCAATCACCTTCTGGAAAGGCAGACTCAGAGCATCAGCAAGGCGTTGCGCAAAATTCGGAACGAGGTCAGGGTGACGCAAGGAGGGAACACAAGTTACCCATCCTGGCGCCGGAGCAGGATTCCATTGACAAATCATCTCGGCACAAGCATTAACCAATGCGTCAGAAAAAAAGTTGTCCTGATGTCTGCCTTGTCTGACAAGTCCGCCCCACCCGGCATCACCACAAATACAGAGCGCCTTGCCTGGCTCGGCCTGCAACGCTGCTGGAATTTTTCCTTTAACCCGATAGCGAGGCAGACCGCCAGCAGGCCACTGAAGTCTTGGTTCGATAGCCAGAGTGGTACGACGCAAAAAAGTAACCGCATCCTGAACAACTCTTTCCTCAACGGTCAACGGCAACTCTGGCAACAAAGGAAAACTGACCGTATTTGGATCACCATCTAGTGCATGAACAAGAAAGCCCATGTGTTCAGAAAATGGCAAGTTAAGATATTCCTGCATTTGTTGCTGTTCATCACGACGCAATGCCGTCAGTCGAGCTGCGCGATCCCAAAAGCTTTCACCCAGTGTGGCCGTCGTCAATTGCCACTTGCTCCCCTGCTTGACCACTGAAGCTGGTGACTCAAGAGAGAGCAGCGCAATGGTCTTCTCAATACGTCCATTACTCAGATTGACCCTCCCCTGAAGTTCGGGAACAGAGAGGCCAGCAGGCTCCTTCTCAAGCGCACGAATGACCTGGTCAACCTCCTGCCGGGTTGGAAAAGCGCTCTTGATGAACCAGTCTGTAATATCTCTCTCTTCTCTGCCACTGAGCAGGATGCCGTAAGCTGATTTCAGAGCACGACCGGCGCGACCGACCTGCTGATAGTAAGCAACAACTGATCCCGGCATCTGATAATGAATCACAAAAGCAAGATCAGGCTTGTCGTAACCCATACCAAGCGCAGAGGTTGCAACAAGCGCCTTGACCTTGTTATGCAGCAGCGCCTGTTCAAGTTCAGGTCGGCGATCACCAGTTTCTCCAGTATAGGCCTCAACCCTGAATCCGCGACTTTTCAGCCATGAGGCAACCTGGTTAGCATCACGCACGGTCAACGTGTAGATGATTCCACAGCCTTGCAGAACAGCAAGTTGTTCGGCCAGCCAGGCGAGGCGCTCTGCCTGATCAGGTAATGAGATGGTTTGCAAGGTGAGCGATGGACGATTCAAATCACCACGCAACACCTCCAAATGAGGCCCAAGCACGTCGGCAAGATCTTCCATAACGCGGTTGTTTGCGGTGGCCGTCGTTGCAAGCAGTCGAAGATTTTGTGGCAGGGTTTTCACAATCCGCTCCAGCAATCGATAGTGTGGCCGAAAATCGTGACCCCAGTCAGAAATACAGTGGGCTTCATCAATGACCAGCATTGAGATCTGCCCGGTAATACGAGCAAGAATATTGGAGCGGAACCGTTCATTCGCCAGCCGTTCTGGAGAGATGACCAGAATGTCAATCGTATTGCGGTGGATGCCCATTTCAACTTCAGCCCAGTCATCCGGGTTATCTGAGTTGATAGTAGCAGCTCGCACACCCATACGTTCCGCCGCCTCAATCTGGTTGCGCATCAAAGCAAGCAGTGGTGAAATCAACAGAGCAGGGCCATTACCCCCTTCACGAAGTAACCTGATGGCAATAAAATAGACAAAGCTTTTTCCCCACCCGGTCTTCTGAACAACCAGCAATCGTCCTCGACCTTCAACAAGGTAACGAATTGCAGCCTCCTGATTATCGTGGAACACTGCATCGGGATAGCCAGAACCTATCCGCAGAAGCTCCAATGCCTTTGCTGACACATACATCATGTGCACTCCTTGTTAATAATCATTAAAAGAAGCGGTGAGAGGTATTGT
Source organism: uncultured Chlorobiaceae bacterium (assembly GCA_903887845.1). GTDB lineage: Bacteria > Bacteroidota > Chlorobiia > Chlorobiales > Chlorobiaceae > Chlorobium. The sequence continues at coordinate 10,104 of CAISRC010000011.1, read as the reverse complement.
CCATCAAAACCGCAATCCCATGCAATAATTAGCACGTAATCGGGATAAAAATACAAAAATAATTCAGTGACGCACAAATAATACGTTATTTTTTCAGATTCCGACTCTTATCAGTTTATTTTTCAGCCCATCTCATGGCTGCGAGCGACGCCAGACTGAGCATGAAAAAACCTGCCGTGAGAGGAAGGACGGTTCCGTTGTAGCTCTGACCAATGACGGTTCCTGCAATAAGTGAGATGAAGGTTGACAGCGAACCTACAATACCGGCTCCGATACCGGCGATTTTTCCGAGAGACTCCATGGCCAGTGCGTTGAGGTTGCCGAAGAGTATTCCTGTGGCGAAAAACGTTGCAAAAAGGTATACCATGAGTGTCCAGAGCGGCGGATCTCCATGACACCATAACGCAAACAGAAAGAATCCTGTTGCGAGTGCGATGATTGAAAGGAGCGCATGTTTTGAAAGGGACTGCATGGTGTGGCGCAGCACAAACCGGGCATTACATAATGATGCGCCGCCTATCGAGAGTGCAAGAACGGCAAAATAGAGAGGAAACGCCGTTCCAAGCGCATACTCTTCCTGAAAAATCTGCTGCGCCGAATTCAGGTAGCCCAGAAAAAAGCCGTTGACAAGACCGGCGGTTACCGTATAGCCGATTGCATGACGGTTGCCGAAAATGATCATCACAGTGCCAATGATCGGTTTGAATGAGAAAGGAACTCTCTTTTCTTTCGACAGGGTTTCAGGCTGACGGAGTGCGAACCAGACAAGCGTGAGCAATGCCAGAAAGAAAAATGAGGCAAAAATGGAACGCCATCCTGCAAGCAGCAGCATACCCTGTCCGAGGGCCGGGGCAATAATGGGGACAATGATAAATACCGTCATCACAAAAGACATGACGCGTGCCATGGCACTCCCCTCGTAACGGTCGCGAACGATGGCAATTGAGACGATGCGGGGGCCAGCCGTTCCGAATCCCTGAAGGAACCTTCCTGCAAGCATGACAGGCAGGGTTGTGGCAAAGAGTGAGAGCAGACACCCTGTTATAAAGAGTCCGTAACCAAGATAAATAGCCGGTTTGCGTCCTGTATTGTCTGAAACCGGGCCGTAAAGCAGTTGACCGGAAGCCATTCCGAAAAAAAACAGGGAGATAATGAGCTGTGAACGGTTGTTGTCGATGGCTCCGAGATCCCTTCCTATTTCCGGGAGGGCGGGCAGCATCGTATCGATGGAGAGTGCGACCAGCGACATCATCATCGCCGTCAGTGAAATGAATTCCGCTATTCCCAATTCCCGGATTTCACCTTTTTTCAGGAAACGGATCACAGCTTGCCTTAAAGGGTTTACGGCGAGACAGCAGCAACAGCCACTACCGAATAAAGAGATACACTATCATTCCTGCCAATACAGCAGTGACTCCGGCAAAAAGAAGAGATTGGCGAATGAGACGGATTCTCTGCAGCTCAATCCGTTGCACCAGCGACGTATTCTGTTCGGCTAATGTCTTGATCAAACCGGAAAAAGCCTGAATTTCCTCCTCCAAACTCTCTACTCTCTCATCCAGTCTATCCAAACGTGCTTTAAGCAGATCACTCTCCGACAACTCTGTGCTGTATGAGGAATACACCATGCTCTCATCAACTGAAAGACGCTTATTTTTACTTCTTATGCTTTTCCAGAGCGTTCCCGCTTTCTCTGCAACTGAAGGCGCACGTTCAATCACCTTATCCCAAGGAATCTGAGAGGCAACTTTCAATATTGTTCTTGCTATCATAATTTTTACCTGTGATGAAATGAGGTGACGTTAACTCCCCTGCTCTTTCTTAAACACCATGACAAGGCCGGAATCACGCTCCCGGTTAAAGGGCTTTTTATCAAAACCGGCATACATGCCAGACAGCGAGAATCCAACGTCGGTATGCCTGTGAAGATAACTGTCGGCAGTGAGAGGATACAGTATTGTCTGCTCATTGAAAACCTTCCGGCCACCAGAATGAAGCTCGACATCAAAAATGACACGTTCCTGAGAAATGAGCGGATAGCTGCGATAAAAAGCTACTGAACCATCGTCAACAGTTTTGACCGGAAAACAGTACTCAGCAAGCCCAAGAATATAGTCCCAGTTCACCACCTGAAAAATCCAGCAGCCTCCATATTCAAGAGCAGTATAGACATTCTGAAGCAAAGCTGAAAATCGGGCAGATGGAAGATGGGCCACAACATTGCCTGTGGAATAGATCAAACGGAACGAACGACGCAAAGATGCAAGATCTGCAATGTTCATACAATGGAATTCTGAGCCGGGAAAAGAGGTCTTTGCCTCATCAATCATCTTCGGATCAAGATCAATGCCTGTTGCACAAAAACCATCCCGTTGAAACCTTCCACAATAGTGACCCGGCCCGCATCCAGCATCAAGGATACTACTTCCAGAAGGAGCGGCATGTTCACAAAGGAAGAGATATACCTCTTCACGGAACGGAAAAAGCTGCTCATACCACGGAGCAAATTCAGAATACAATGACATAACTCGTTATGGATAATGGAGTATTTGGTTTCCAGAAAGGTGGGGGCGATGCAGGGAAGGATTGCATTACACCACCTTCCCATCCTTGATAAATTCACGAATAATGGCGTTTTCAAGCCATTTCGTATTGAGCGGTTCGTCCGGATTTGCAAGCGATTCGACGGCACAATAATGGACGACATTCAGTATTCCCGCACCGGAGAGTTCAAAGCGTGTGGCTATCTTCTGCCAGTCGATATCTGCATCGAACATCATTTGATGCGGCAGTGTTTTAACCCATATTTTATGCCGCTCATCAGCCTTCGGCATTGGAAACTGGATGATCGTTTGAAATCGACGGGCAAACGCTTCATCGATATTGTTTCTGCGGTTGGAAGCCAGAATGACAAGACCGTTGTAGCTTTCAATACGCTGCAACAGATAGGCCACTTCCTGATTGGCATACATGTCGTGAGCATCATGAATTTCAGTTCGCTTCCCGAAGAGCGCATCGGCTTCATCAAAAAAGAGAATCCAGTTTTTATTTTCAGCCTTGTCGAAAAGCCGTGAAAGGTTTTTTTCAGTCTCTCCAATGTATTTTGATACGACCCGTGACAAATCGATACGAAAAACATCTTTTCCGGTCTGCTTGCCCAGCAGGCTTGCTGTCAGTGTCTTGCCGGTGCCCGGAGGTCCATAGAACAAGGCACGGTAGCCGGGCTTGATTCTTTTCTTCATCCCCCACTCCTGCAGCAGTGTGTTGTTATGAGTAATCCAGTTTTCTATTTCGCGGATCTGCTGCAAGGTGCCTGAGGGCAGCACAAGATCGTCCCACTCCATGTCAGTCTCAATGTATTCAGCCGGAAACTCCATGCTGAAGCGGGGTTTGCTGACAGTGCCGATCGTGAGCTGTTCAACCACCTCCGGGTTGAGAATCAGCCGGCCGCTCATTGCCGGTTCGCCTTCACGAACAGACTCCAGCCAGAGGATATGCTCTTTCATAAACCAGTGCTCGCTGCTGAAGATACTCTGAACTTCAAAACGCTTTTCTATATCGTTACCTGCGAGAATAAATTGAGCCGTTTCGCCTGTCGGGAGTATTCCCCGGTGGTTCGTACCTTTGACACCGCCGAATTCAGGGAAGTCTCCACCTTCGGGAAGATGTTCTGTGATGATTTGGTTGAAGAAATCGGGCAGGATATGGGGAGCTAACGCCGACATAAGAATAGCAAATTCCTCATAGCCGGGATTGTGGCGTTCCATGAAATCGGCAAGCCAGGAATTATCACTGGAAAAGCTTAATGGACTTCGATCAAGGAATTCAATTTGTCCGAGGTATACGCGGAGAGAACTCGATACACTATTCTTCAGCCAATCGAAGATACCTTGCAGGTTCTCGGCATTTGAGTTCATCACTAATAAGTCAATAAAGTTATTAAGACCTCACACGGGCCATATTCTCAAACATCAAAAGTGAATAAAGGATGAATCTATAGGTGAGGCCAGGATGATGAACCTCCGACATTATAGATTGTAATCGGACCTTTGTTTATTGCTCCCTTTTCTTTTTTCAATGGATTCACTGAAAGAATCTTCCACGTATGCCAGGAAACCATTAGTTTGGTCGCCAAACGTCCCTCTGCAGGATTTGGGGCAGCGTTATCGCTTTTTTGGGGATAAATAACCTTGACTTTATAGAAAACTGCTTGCTTTTGGTCACCATGTACCAAAGACTTTACCTCCGACTCTGCTTCCCTTTCGTGATCTCCGTTTGCCTTATACGTAAGTGGCGTGAGGTTTTTTATGTCGTTTCCAGGCCCTCCAAGCAAGCGATTTAACAGATGACCTTGAACGTAAAGTTTTGTGCCATTTCGTTGTTTCGGGATTTCATCCATAATCGCGGGTTTGACACTTACTCCGCTTCCTTTCAAGTGCTTTGGAGTAAGGAAATTCGCTGTCATTTCGACACCTCCTAATTTTGCATCAGGTGCTGAATAATCAGGTTTTTCCGATTCTATATTTTCAGCGCTGAGCCCTTCAATTTCAACTTCTTTGGTTTGACCTTTTATTTCCTCGCTTGCTGACGCAGTAAAATGAAGAGTCTCTTTACGCTCTTTTTTTAAATCTATAACAAGATTAAGCGTTGACAGGTTATATCGCTTTTTGATGGGGATCAACTTCTTGCGCACAACCTCTTCATTAAAGTATTTTTCATTCAACAACTTTTCGGAGTCACTGATTGCGGCCAATTTATCACCTCGTCTCTTCTCCTCACTTCTTTCATCATCTTTATTCTTGCCGTTCAGCTTTTTTGCTTCCACCTCAATCTTGCCAGCACTTTTTTTCTTTCCACCACCGCCCGGGGTTACAATCCATTTCTCCCCTTGAGCCTGGACACTGAAAGTTATCCCCTTCACTTTGCCTTTGATTGCATCCAACGCTTTATCCAGTTCAGCCTTCGAATACGGCGCTTTGTTTTTCAGCCCATCCAAACTGCTCTTTAACGTCTTGTTGGCATCCTGAGCGGCCGCAGCATTTTTGTCCGGATTGCGGGATTTTCCACCGCCCGGCGGGGTTCCTTTCTTCCCTTGTTTAACGTCAGCCTTTTTCGGCGCAGCTTTTTTCGGGGCAACGGTTGGCTTTGGCACAGAGCCGTCCTCCTTGAATGTGCCCTGCCCTGCTCCTGGCCCGCCAGTTTTTTCAGGCAAGGTTTTATCCACCATGCTTGTCATAAACTTTGACGGGTCAAATTCAGGTTTTTTCAGCTCGATTTCGGGAGCCACACCTGAACCTAAAACATAGTCTTTGACTGTAGCACTCAGGCCGATCGGGTCGGTCAAGGGCCACTCTTTTGAGAAGAGCGGCCAGGTCCATTTTTCATCAGGAGCCGGTGACCACCACGGACTATCCAGTTCAATAAAAAAGTCACCACCCAAACCAAGCATTGGTTGGGCGATCATCTCCAGGGTACCGCTGACGTAAAATATCCCCGGATCTCTATATCCGATGGTTGGACGTGCATCTGCATACGCCTTGACTCCTATATCGGCGTTCAAACCAATGCCGAATTTAATATCATGCGCAATAATTTCAATTCCGGCACCTCCTTCGGCACGCAATCGCAGCCCTGCATAAGCTGAAATATTGATGGAGCCGGAGATTTGAATATTTTTCTGGATATCAGGGTCGGTAGAGTAGGTTCCAAGAATTTCAATGTTATACATTTTTGCGGGACCTAACTTCGCCAGTGCGTGCAGACTGATATTGGCAAATAAATTTAAATTACCGACTAATGGAATTCCATAGTAAGCTTTTGCTTCAAACTTGATGAGTTGTTTTTCCCAATCTCTTTGTTTGAATAACTCAATTTCAGCAGGAGGGGCTATTTTACCGATGACGGTAATGGCACCGTTTCCATCCACAACAACATTGACGGTTCCGGCAAACCATGTTGTCAGATTAAATCCCAATTGACCGGTTGCGGCAAGGGCTCGTTGTTTCTGGTTTGATTTCGGAGCAGGAACAGGTGCTGGAGCAGCCGCATTTTGAACGTTTTCTTTGCCACCTGCGGCAGAAATTGCGTTTTTGGCAAAGCTGTTGGCGGCATTCAGATCGGTAGCGACAAATTGAATCTCGCCTGATAACTTATCGGCATTATAAGAGGCTTTACCACCTATATCAACGGTTCCGTCGGCATTATAGATAACATCTGCAGATCCACTGAATGATTTATAAGCGATCGCCAACGAAACCTGACCTGTCAGGTTATCCTTTGTATTATCTAATTTTAACTGCCCTTTTGCGATACCTTTAACAGTAATGTCGGCTGTAGCGTCAATTTTTGGTTTGTTGGTATTTTCAATGGATAAATTTAACAGGGAGTCGACAAAACCCCCGATTTCAACCTTGAGATTTGTCACCCCAATAGTTAACTTCCCATTATCAAATCTATTGACCGGTGTTGGCAAGTTCCCGACTTTAAGGCCCAATCCTCCGAGCAAGGCCGAGTTTTTTTGAACTGCTTTCAGCCAGTCATTGGTATTGCCTCCAGCCGGTGTTAACGAGGCATATCCTCCTGAAACCTCACTGTTTGTAACCTTGAAATTTATATACATTCCACCGAGTTGCTCACCCCATGCGTTGAGCAAAGGCATCGACCCTTTCCCGAGTGAATCATAGTTTTTACTTTTGTCGACTTTAATCTTCACTCGTCCTTCACCGGTCAACCCTTTCACCATAACTCGAACATCCAGACCTTTGCCGCCTTGAGCCTCAATTTCATCTCTGACCTTCTCTGGAGGGTTGAAGGTATTGGAAGAGAGAATGACAACACCCGAACTTGCAGTTATCTGATTGCCTGTAACAGCAGCGGCCGGGTGAATTTTCGGAGTTGCCGCATCCCGTTTTTCAGGAACAGGTAATCCGACTTTTCGTTGCACTGGATTACCCTGCTGTATGGTGTGGGTCAATTCGTGAGCGAGCAGTTTTTTACCCTCACTGCTGCCGGGCTGGTACTGATCACGGGAGAAAAAGATATTGTTTTGGTGGGTAAATGCCCTGGCACTTAACTGGTTGCTCAGCGCTGCGGATTCCTGGTCGCTATGAACTCGTACCTCGCTGAAATCAGCATTGAAGCGTGGTTCCATGTAACCACGGACATCATTTGAAAGCGGCTGACCACCACCTCTCTTGCGTTGGATTGCCGATTGTACGTCTGTCGCTGCGGCAGAAACTCCATCACCTCCCCGACGCTGAAGTTTTTCTTCTCCTGCAGGGGCTTTCTGAAGTCTCTCCTCTTCTTTTTTTTGTACTTTTTCTTTAGCCTTTTGAAACTTGTCATCCTCCTTTTTCTGAAGCTTCTCGTCAACTGTCCGCCGCAATTTTTCCTCTTTTCCTGGTAACAGCGATGCTGACGAAGGCATTCGCATCACCCTGTCAGCCATTCTATCCGCTTCCTGCTCAAGCTTGTCTCCGGGTTTGCTGACAGCCATTTTCATCTGAACGGCAGGCGCAAAAAAATCACCACCTCCAGCTTTTGCGAAAAAAGGACGACTCGCCTCTTTCGTTGGGGGCGTCGAGGTGGTTGTGGATGATTTTTCTGCGCTTGTTTTCATTGGTCTGGCATTATGCTTCAAAAAGCCCGGCTATATCCACTCCACTCTGAGCATTTGTGACATCCACGGCAGCTTGATCATCGAAATACCCCAGGGAAGCTGCTCTAAAAGAAGGTCATAGCTTTTCGATTCAACTTGCAGTAACCACTCTCCATCACTTCTTTGGGAAAGTTTTCCAGAACGCTTGAGAAATGTCTCCCGAAGACCGTCAATACTTGTATTTTTCAAAACTTCCCAGTGACGGATAACCGCTGAAAGGAGGGCTTCGGCCTCTTCCTGCTCACTGACGGTAAGAGATATTTCCAATTCAACGGTGGCATCAAGAGAAATATTACACAAAATTTTTGGAAGAACTAACTCATATTCAGGAGCAATGCTCTCTCCTGTCACCAGAAAATACAAGAGGTGAAGAGCGCGTGTGGGTTGCAGAAGTTTTTCGTCATCGGCCACAGCTAAAGCTCTGAATAATTGAGGCAAAAACGGATGAAGCAGAACCAGCCCGGCAAGTACAATATAAATACCTGTTTTTGCTTCGGGATGTTCAATCGTGCGAAGTGAATCGGATTCATCATTATCCTGCGCCGTCTGATGAAGAGTACTTTTTTCATTCACTGCGCTCTCTGTTTTATGATCATCGAACGGGATGGGGAGCAGGGGCAAACCGGTAACTTTTTGAATTACGGATACATCAAAACGATAACGTTCAAACCTGCTGTCCAATGATAAATGCCGAAACACGGGAAGTGTCAAAGCGGCCCTGATTGCACTGATAATCTTCTCTTCTGTATAGGGTTTACCGGATGCAATGCATGCAAACGCATCTTCCCAGAGCAGTTGTTCAAGCCGTCCGAAATCCAAAGGGAAAGCTTCAGAACTGCGAAACAGGGGTAGAAACCCTCTCAATTCTTTGGCTCTTTCAGGGGAAAGAAGTCGAAACAAAGTTTCAAGCAAGAGAGGACTAAACTGATAAATCAGCCGTTTTCGTGCTGTGGCCGAGGATAATACCTTAACAACATCATTTCTGATAAAGTCTGGTGTGCCACCAAACCGCTCCGGTTCCTTCAATAATTTAAAGACCGTCTCTTCAAAGGTTGCACCTGAAGGGAGATGAAACGACCAGGGCAAAGTCCCATTTTTCAGGAAAAATAGAAATGCATCGCTGATAGATTCTCCTTCTGTTTTAACGGTGAGCGTGTCGGTATTCGTGAAATGCAATTGAGGGGTTGTCACTGATAATTCCTGGAAGGATTTTTCAAGTGCCTGAATTACTCTCTCCGACAGCCTGGACTCCAGACTGTCAAGCTGGAGAGTTCCGGCATCTATGTCGAACCGTTCAAACGTAAGGTGATCCTTTAATGGCATATACCGCTTTAAAGCTTCTTCAAGTGCAGGCATAATTGAGTGATAAAACAAGTCTGACACACTCCTATGAAATTTCATCCCCTCTGATTCTGTTCCGTTGAATTCAACCTCAATGAACAGTCTTTTGATCTTGTGAACCTGGGATGCCATAAAAAAAAAATTGCAGAATATTCGGCAGTTGAGTAAATTTGAACACTGAGTTGGAACCGATTGGTTCCTTTAGGGAACGGCCGCAAGGCTATCCTGAAAAAACCTCCTGAACGAACATTGCACACTGTAATGTTTGAACAGGAGGTCTCCATTTTATATTCTCCTTGACAATACCAATCCTTTCTGCGCATCCTTTTTCCCTTTAAGAATCTTTACAGGATAACCGGTAGAGATTTTTATCATCCCGGCGGTGATCTCCTGACCACTTTCAACAAGCAGGTGAATCGGGCTGTACCCTGTTTTTCCGGTAACTTTTTTACGAAGCTCAAGGAACAATGGCCAGGTGATATCACCCCCCATACTGTTGATATTGTCAGCATCATTTCTTGAAACCCAACTGCCGTTTGCCCAGCTTCCCGTTAAAACAACTTTTGCGCTCTGGTCAATTTTATAAATGACATCAACAATCTCACTGAGTACGGATTCATAAATCGGCAGTTGTGTGGCTGATGCATATTTGTTTGCCCTGTTCAGAGTCATTTGCTCCCATTTAATTGCCTCTGTTGCAGTCGGACCTGAAACCGGAGTTAAAGCTGAAGGTTCAAAATGTTGATGCAGCCATTGATACTCTTGTGAACTATAACTATCAGCACTGATGCGGGATGGCAACTCTTGTCCTGATTCTGGTTCCATCGCTTCCCAGGAATTAGACTGCCATCTGTACACCATATCGTTGTTATAGGCATAACGAATCTGGTTTCCCTGTATTCCGCCCAATTCAATACGGAATTTTTGGCCTTCAATAAATCGGATAACCAGTTTATTTGTGCCTGCCACGGTGTCAAAAACAAGGCCAAGAGGAAACTGCTCATTCAGTGTGCGGGCAACAGCAGAAAGTTTGTAATGAGTGAGGCCAGCATCTCCTTGTAAAGGAACAACAATGTCTACAGGGGAATTACCCTGAAGGAGAGATT
>CAISRC010000010.1 GCA_903887845.1 uncultured Chlorobiaceae bacterium | reverse complement strand
TGCTGCTGAGGGCATCCAGTTGCTGCCGTTCTTCTTGGGTCAGGGTAACCTTGTATTTCTTCATAGTCAATTCTCTTTGGGTTGATTATGAAGAATAAGTTACCGTTTTTTATGCGGCTTTTACAGCGTGACGTGACACTACATTATTTTCTTTATTTGTATTCATAACTATTTCAATTAAATTAAAAACAAAGTACGGAATCAATTAAAAGAAATTCATTTTACAAGCCAGATTGAGAGCAACATTGCACGAATTATTTTATAATTGCCTGAAAGCATTTCGCCAAATCTTGACTGACCACTACGTTCACGAACATTAAAATTAATTTGCCCTACACGATAACCTTTGATTACTGCATATATCGTAAGCTCAGTGCCAATAGAGCCATACGAATCAAAGTGGCCCAGAGCTTTGTAAACGCTTGTCCGATATGCTTTCATCCCACACAAAGGATCTTTTACCTCAAAACGCAAGCAAGTATACCAGGCAAATAAATGTTCAGCAAATCGCTGCTTCCTACTTCGGATACCAACCACAATATCATTATCAGAGTCGATAGCATCTATAAATTTCTGAATGAGCAATGGATCATGCTGGCCATCAGCATCTACTGTGATAATTATCTGAGTATCCAACTCGGAAGCCTTCTTAAAACCAGAATTGAGTGCAGCATCGTAACCTCGATTTTTGTCATGGACAACAACAATCGCCCCAGCCTTCGTTGCTAATTCACCTGTATTATCGCTCGATCCATCATCAACAACAATTGGAATTCCATATTTCCTAACTGCTTCAACAATACCTGATATAGTTAATGACTCATTTAGTGCAGGTATGACTATCCCTACTCGATATCTATCCATCGAATATGCTCTCCTAAATTGATATCGTGACGAAGTTGCTTTCCAATTAATGCCTCCACGTAATACGGTGGCAGACCATCTGCCGGACAGGGTCGCAACATTGTCAAATGAGCGCGAGTTAGTGTTATTCCAGCAGCAAGATTATTTGCCGTTCGAATCGCACGGCGTTGTATGACTACAGTCTCTTTTTCGTTGCCTTCAATCTGTTTTATTCCAGAACCTAAGGCCGATTCTAGCTCTCGCGTGCGATCAACCATGTCACGCCATAATATTGGGTTCATTGAAAACTTATGATCTGGACCGCTGCGATTGATATCATCGGTAAAGTGCTTTTCTATCATACGGGCACCTAATGAAACAGCTCCAAGGACAGTCGCGAGCCCCGACGTGTGGTCACTTAAACCAAGCAGCAATTCGGGAAACATCTGGCGATAAACTTTTAACACATTAAGTTGAATGAAGTTAAAGTTTTCTATACTTGCTGTGTAATTAGTGTTGCACTGCATCAAGCAAAGCATAGGATTAATAGCTATACCTGCCAATACTGCACGAAGGACATCTTCTATTGTTGATGCCCCACTAGCAATAATGTATGGCTTTTGCTTTGATGCGATGTACTCCACCATCTCTATCCATGTAATATCACCAGAACCAATTTTGTAGGCTGGCACATAAGGATCAATGTGTTCAACAATATCAATGGAATAAGGGCTTGTAAAGAAAGCAATACCCGCTTTCTCACACGTCTCTTTTAGTGTTAACGTCCAATCAAGATTGACACTGGCGTCTTTATAAACTTGAAAGACAGACTTTTTCCATGTTGCTTGATGGGATTGCTGACAACCCAATGTTCTAAAGCCAAAATCGCTAACAATTGTTTCAGCCTTGAAGTGCTGAAACTTAGCTGCATTCGCCCCAGAATCAGCAGCCAAATAAATCAGGTCTTTAGCACGCTCTAAATCTCCGTCGTGATTAGCGGCGATATCGGCAATGAAGTATGTTGGATAATCATGCCCTATCTTCTTTCCCAGAATTTCCAAAATAGGCTTAGGCGATTTCATCGTATTCTCTCGCGATCTGTTTAATTAAATCTACCAAATTCGGAATTTTTACTCCAAGCTTATTTTCAAACTTTGAACAATCCATGCGCATATCCTTTGGGCGATAGGCTTTTAAAAAATTTGCGCTGCTCGTATTGATTCGAGTCATGGTATTTGTTGGCAGGTTTAAACTTTCAGCAAAAGCAAAGTCAAAATCTGCCTTACTCATACCATTCTGTGATCCTATATTGAAAATACCGATTGGTCTCTTTTGCACGACAAGCTCTATCATCTCAACCAGCATTGTTATAGAAATTGGGCTGAAATAAACATCGTTTAATACTTGAACATTTTTGGCTGTCGTCAACGAGTTATAAACCCAGTCAGTGAGGCTTTCACGATGGCTTACTTGGCTATGCCCAACAAAATTTGTTCTAAGAATCGTACTTGGGACGCGAATCGCCGCCAACTCCCCTGCGTACTTTGAAAAAGCGTAGTTGTTGGTTATGGTAATGTCATCTTCTATGTGCAGACCAACACTGTCATAAACGTGATCGGTTGAAATTTGAACAAGATGACAAGCTATACCGGAGTGCATTATCCAATCAGCCAGGTTCTCAACAGTACGCGTATTTACTAAATAGGCTAAATTAACTTGTTCTTCACAGAGTTCAACGCTTGTTAAGCCGACTAGGTTAATGATTACGCTGGGATGTATTTTTGACAGAATTTCGTAAGATTTGACTCGGTCAGACAAGTCAACTACATAATCGGCTTGCGATGAGAGCGCATGGGTTACAACCGTGTATCCACATTTTTTAAAATATGGCACCATGCTTGAACCTAATAGTCCGGTAGCACCTGTAATTAAAATATTTTCTTTCGGCATGTCAAGAAAAGCTTACAAGTGTTTTTGTGAGTACCTCAGCCTGTTTTTTCCCTTCTGCTAAATTCCAATAATTAGTTTTAAACTGCATCAACTGCTGTTGCAATTGTTCTGCAATTGGACAAAGGCCTCTTTGATACTTTGATTTATTTTCTGTTGAAATAAAGCTTTCTCTTCCCAATAAGTTCATTTCTTGAAACATAGGCTCCAAGTATGTTAGCTTCCATGCTGCATAAACCCCATCGCCTCCTAGTTCCACAAAACGATCACGGAACTGATACCAGCTAATATTAGGATGAGTTATTCTGGCAACCCATGTCCAAAATGAATTCCCATAGTCGCTGTCAACTTTTTGAGGAATAAACCATTTTTCATATCCTTTACACGCCTTTTCAAATAATTTTGCAATTTCAACACGCCGACCGACTAACTCATCTATATTTTCAAGTTGAGCAAGTGCAACTGCACAACAAAGCTCAGACATACGATAATTCCACCCCATCGTTACATGCCTTGAATAATTTGGATCTTGTATGTCGCGCTTCGTAATTTTTCCTTTAGTTGCACTAACCCCAGCATAGCCTAGAGATTGAACTTTACGCATTCGCTCTGCTAAATCAAGGTCATTTGTAATCATTATTCCACCCTCACCACTTGTTATATGTTTTGAACTTTGAAAGCTAAAACTTGCACAATGCGCTAAAGTACCAACCATGTGACCCTTGTAGGTACTCAAAAAACTTTGTGCATTATCTTCAATAACTAACAAATTATACTTATTTGCCAGATCCATTATTGGATCCATATCAGGGCTTAAACCGTAAAGAGCAACAGTAATTATGGCTCGCGTCTTTGGCGTAATGCTTGATTGAATAGATGCAGCAGAAATCAGAAATGTTTCTGGATCAACATCTGCAAAAACTGGAGTTGCATTTGCCTGTAATACAACGAATGCTGTAGCTGACATGGTTAGTGGAGGCACTATTACTTCATCCCCAGGCCTAATTCCCCAAGCTTCTAATGCCGCATGCATGGTCGCGGTTCCATTAACAAATGAAATTGCGTATTTAACTTCAAATCGCTTTGCAAAAGCTTCTTCAAAACGGCGCATCATCGTCGATCCTTCAGAACTTTTAAACTCTGAATCAAGAACTTCTTTCAAATAATTAAGCTCATTACCATAAATACGTTTTGTTATATCGTGACTCATAGTATTTCCTCCCTAATTGATTTTATATAACCTTCATTTCTTACAGTTCCTTCATTAATCTTGATTATGTCAGGGTTAGTTTCCAAGTATTGAATAACATCTTCAAAATTAACTAGTGGATCATCTTTGAAATGATGCAGTATTTTATTTATAAATTTTAAATCATCTGGTTTATCAACTGTCCAACGCCATGAACTTAAATTTCTTTTATACTCAAAATTAAGGATATTGAATAAATTGATATTTTTCCATATATATGGCGTTACATGCTCACGCTCTGACGGTAATAGCGCATCCCTCCATGCTCTTTCTATAGCGGCGTATTTGAATACCTCAATATCTAAACCCTCAGGATAAGTAGGCTTAATCGTATTTGAGCAATAGTCCAATGATGGATCGAATAGAAAAAAATCAATGGCCTTTTGAATTATTGTTGGGTCTTTAAGTGGATCATCAGCAGTGACCCTTACAATCAAATCAGCATTGTGCAATTTAGCACACTGATAAAAACGATCTAATACATCGTTTTCACTACCTCGAAAACAGAATGCAACACCCTGTTCAGTTATCCAATCGGCTAAAGTATCGTCTTCTTCTGCTATTGTAGTAGCCACCACAATTTTATCGATATCAGGTGTAGCAGATATACGTTGAATTATTCTGGCCAGCATTGGCACTCCCGCTATTTCGGTAAGCACTTTTCCTGGCAAACGTGAGGAACCCATACGGGCCTGAACGATTGCAACAATATTCATGTTAATTTCCCCATAAAACAGGGTTTAAAATCTCAATATTGTCTGAAAAAAATTCATCAAAATTCATCTCAACTTTATTGGGGAAATTTTCAAATATATCCTCAAATTGGCTTAATGATTCAACGCCAACTATGATTTTCTCTATTTCTGAGAAGCGAAGCAGATAGTGTAGCGCTGCATGGGTTGGTCTTACGCCTAATGACCGTGCTTTAAGATGAAATGCTTTTAAAATATTTTTTACGGGGTTAAAATGTACTGATAATGAGTCTGGCGGTACGAGTAACAATCCCTGTAGAAACGCAGAGCGGGCATGTATTTTTATACCCAAACCATTAATTCGTGATAAATCGTTGTTTCTTGTTAAACGACGATCAAGTAAGTTAATGGGTAGCTGCACAAAATCCAATGGGTATTTTTTATGTATTTTTTCCACAATTTCACCAGTATATGCAGATACGCCGATTCGCCTAACGAGTCCCTCTTCTTTTATTTTTAGCATTACTTCATAAAGAAGATCGCCACCTTTAGTCAAAAGATTTGGAGCATGATGTATCAACAAGCCATCAATCGATGTTTGATGCATTTTAATCAACGAAGCATCAAAAGCATTACGAAGCAATACAGCATCTGAAGACTCTATTTTATCATCAGAAAAACGAGGTGTTTTTGTGATAATTGAAAATGACTCTAATTCTTTTGCGCAATTTCCAAGCACAATCTCAGACTCACCATAAAGATGAGCTGTATCTATACAAGACAAACCAAATTTTGACGCTCGTTCTAATATTTTTCTTGTACTCTCAATGGAAGGGACGCCATCATGATTAAATTTTCCATAATACATACCGAACTGTGCTGCACCCAACCCAAAACGCGAAAAATGTCCTTGTCCTTGTCCTTGTCCTTGTCCTTGTCCTTGTCCTTGTCCTTGTCCTTGTCCTTGCTCCGCATTGTCGTGCCAATCAAGCTGTAGATTTCTCGCTCTATACATCAGCGTATCCAAGGAAAAATCTGGTAACTTGCTATTCAAAACACCTGATATTTGCTCATAATCTTTTAAGTAATCAAGTGTAAATCTAAAGGCGCTTATATTTCCACAATACGCTACATTGCGTAAAATATTATTATTCAGGTCATTCCTAATTATATAAGGTGTAACATGCTCGCGATCATATTTTGTTTTTGCATAACGATGTGCCTCTTGTAGCAGTGCAACCGGGAATACCTCTACATCCATGCCACGGGGATAGCTTCGCTCCAATGTATTACTGACATAAGTACGTGGCCCCATATCTTCACAATAAGCAGCAATAACTTGATCAACAACTGCAGGATCAATCAAAGGGCAATCTGCAGTTATTCGCACCACTACATCGACTAAAAATTGCGTAGCTGCAGCCATGTATCGCGATAGAACATCATTTTCTTCCCCCTGAAAAAATAACACATTATTTCGCTCAGAAAATCGAACAATCGCTTCATCAATTTTAGCATAAGTGGTTGCAATGATGATTTCATCGGCATATTTAACATTCCTTAATCTATCAAGCTGATGTGCCAACATAGGGCGTCCCATTGCAGGTAATAACACTTTACCTGGTAACCGGGAAGAACCCATCCTTGCTTGAACAATAATAGCAATCTTCATGCGATAATATTATAGCTCTTGGGATATCTTATTGAAAGAGTGGAAGAGGAGTATCATAGTACATTTGATGAAAGATAACAGGCTTTTTCAAGTTGATTACCGACAAAAAGTATTTTAACTCGTTATACTATTATGCTATTAACAGCGCTTATTTTTCAACAACCGGACACCAGAGAGAGTGTTTATTAGAAAATTTTATAGCCAGGCCAGGTTGCTAATAATTTCAGGGTTTCTTCAGACGCCAGTTCATGGTTCTCTTGATAAAAAAGTGCTTTACCCGTATATTCAGTGTACGTCCTCGCTGGGAGCACACTGCCGCTACCACTAATTGTAATCGTTGTAATGTTTATGTACTTTTGCGCAATTTCGATAAAATTACGTTCATAGTTTGGTTGAGGGGAAATAACACCCTTACCTTTTTCATACCAATGCAGTGACCTTGAAATTTCATGGGTGTAATCGCAGCCTATCAACGTGATGTCTTTAAAGCCCATATATATGGCAAGTGTAATTGAACAACGAAAACTACCATTGTATATGCCTTCTCCGCTCTTTATGCACTCTTGCAAAAAATCAAAATCATAATCATCAATAGAACGAAATAAATAATAAATATTTTTGCCCCTGAGCACAGGATAATTTGATAAACTTACGAAGAAATCTGAAGTGCTGTTCTTTTTAAAATAAAACGCATACTTACTGTTAATTCTGTTTCGCCACCATGTTTTCTCTTTAGACCATGAAGGCATCTTAAAATATGGATAGAAATAGTATGGTTCAGTTAATAATCCATATCTTAAATTTAACGCACTCGCCTGATTATGGAATGGGATACAGCTTAATGAAAATGTTGGTTTTGGTGAGAATGCGCTCAAATCGAACCACTTAATTGATATGCCATCGCCAAAGATATAACAGGATTCACCTTTATGGCGATTTTTTAATTTAAGTACCTTGCCGGTAATCGGTTTTGCGGCTTTGAATAGGATTCTTTTAAACCTGTTTGATTCTTTCGGAACATTACTCATAGTTATCTTTTACGAACGCAAGTTTGGTTTGCTTAAAGTGCATACTTGTCATTTACTTTTATTTTTGTCATCAATAATAGAGAAATCCAAGAATTCCGAATATGTACCAATCAACTTGATTGACCCATTAGTCAATTCAATGATTTGATCACACCCTTTGATGGTAGTAAGACGGTGGGCGACGATGAGCAAGGTTAGGTCCTTGCTTAGACCTTCAATTGCCTGCATGACTGCTTGTTCGGTT
Organism: uncultured Chlorobiaceae bacterium; assembly: GCA_903887845.1. GTDB lineage: Bacteria > Bacteroidota > Chlorobiia > Chlorobiales > Chlorobiaceae > Chlorobium. The sequence continues at coordinate 14,583 of CAISRC010000010.1, read as the reverse complement.
TCAGTATCCAACGCGCTGGTGGCTTCGTCAAAAATCAGCACACTTGCTTGCTTGTAGAGCGCCCTGGCAATGCCGATGCGTTGCCGCTGACCGCCACTAAGGCGAACTCCTCTTTCACCCACAATAGCACTGTACGCGTCAGGTCGGCTCTCAATAAATTCTGCAATGCGTGCTTGTTTAGCAGAACTACGAACACGTCCGAGATCAATTTGATTTGGGGGAATACCAAATGCGATGTTCTCTGCAATGGTGGTATCAGCCAAATAAATGCTTTGTGGTACATGAGCCACTGTCCGTTGCCATGCGCGTTGGTAAGCAAGCTTGATTGGTTGATCATCAACCAAAATATGCCCCTTTGTCGGCTCAAGCAGACCCATCAGTAAGTCTAGTATAGTGCTTTTGCCGCTACCAGTACTACCGATAATACCGACTCGCGCTCCTTTGTGAATGGTCAGATTTATGCCATCAAGCACCCAAGGTGCACTGCTGTTATATTTAAAACTGACGTTCTCAAAACGAATAGAATTTTTTAGCACAAGCGGTTCTGGCTCCGGTTGGCTGGCCTGAGCTGGCAAGGGTTGATCAAGCAAGGCCAGCACATCCGACAAGGCTGCTTTGCTACCCGCAACCACCGACCAGTTGCCATATAGTTGTTGCATGAGGGGTAGCAATCGTTGTGCGCCCAATGCAAGCATACCCAACGTGGGCAAGGCTGCCGCCACACCGCCTGATCGGTTGCTTAAGGCCAGCACGAATGATGCAATCAGCGCCATTCCAAGCGCCTCCATAGCGTAACGCGGGGCCTGGTTGATGAAGGCGTTTTCGCCACCAGCACGCTGCAACTTAGAGATGGCAATGCGATAGATATTGCAGTAAACCTTCTGAGTGCCATCCAATAACACATCACGAATCGCACCAAGCCCTTCTTGCAATGCTTTGACGACTTGAGTTTGTTCTACAGCAATGGAGTGACTGTTATGCATCAATCGGCGACGGGTTAACCAAGCAATTATTCCGTAAGCAGATCCAAAACTTACTGCCGCTATAATTGCCACCATTGGATCAATGGCGAGTAACGTGAACATGATGGCAGCAAACAATGATGTTGAAGTGAAAACAGCCACTAACGAGATCAACACCCCTGTGGCAGTTCCAACCTTCTGCGTAATACCGCTGATAATTTCACTGCTACTTCGAGCAATATGGACGTTGTAGGGTTGGTAGAGCGTGCGGCGATAGACCTCAATGCTGAGATCAGCGCCGGTGGCGTTGCCCAGCCTGATACTGACCCACAGCAAAAGCAGACGCAACCCACCAGCAACAAGCGCAGCAGTTGCAAAACCTATGGTAAGTGGCAATACCAGTTCTTCTCCTTTTTTGATACCCAGTACTTGCACCACACTACCCAATAGGGGAAATGCTAACACCTTTTCTGGTTGGATGATAATGCCGATAAATGGCAAAACAGCACCGAGACTAACCACCTCGGCCAGAGAGCTAACTACGGTTAAAGCAAGCAAAAACGCAAATTGGGCTCGGCGCCTTGGACTGATATGGTACCATAGGCGCTTGAGAAGCGTTGTTATTGAATTCACCTGATCCACAAAATATCCTTGACTGCATCAGCTGAATGCGCATCAGTGCCAGCATGGGTATAGACACCTGTTTTTTCAAAATACAAGGCACTCGCTTTTACCCTGCCGCCATACTGCCCATTGAGGCTGCCAAGGTTGCCCTGAAACTGGCATTCCAGTTGTTTGAAATAAAAGAGCAGCTCGTTGCCCAACTCTTTGCCTTTGTTCTGCACTCTGCCTCGTGAAAACCATCTCTTCCACTTCCCTGCGCCCTGCGGTTCACGTTCCACCATTTCCAGAAGAAAGCAGCGCTCGGGGTGTGCGATGAGAGGATTATAGCCTCTGCGTTTTATCGCAAAGATCGTCTCCTTCACCAGATCAACAGAAGTGTTACTCGGAATTTCAATCATCATGCAGCTCGTGCCTTCAAGAAGTAGTGGCTTACTGATGTAGTCAAGCAGAAATTCATCAAGGTAGTATTCGCGACCGGCAAGCAGTTTGATGCCGATGCCTTCTTTCACCAGTTCACGCTGAAGCTTGTCGCGCTCATAAAGCACCTCTTCGTTAGAGACCTCATACATACCCTTGATCAGATGGGGCGTACAATAGACTTTACGATACCCTGCCTCTGCAAGCAGACGAGCCATCTCAATCGATTCATACTGTTCCTTTGGCCCATCATCAATGCCTGGCAGGATATGACAATGATAATCGGTCATTCGCTGTTGCAGTGGCATACCGGTGACCAACTGGGTTGTAGTGGATGCGCTCAGGACTTGCGGAGTTTGATGTCACCTAATTTCAAAATAAGCTCCTTGACAAAGGAAAGCTTTCCTCTTTTTTTCCCTTTCTCCTCTTCCTGGCCATAGCCATAACCACTGCCGTAGCCGTAGCCGTAGCCATAGCCATAACCACTGCCATATCCGTAGCCATAACCATAACCACTGCCCCGAAGGGATTTGTTGTTAAAAACAAAACCTGCAACCGGCGCTTTTGCGCTTTGCAGCATTTCACTGAATCGGGTAGCAGCTTTTCTTGGAATACGTCCGGCCTCCATCACCACCAGAACCAGATCAGCCAATGAGGTCAGTACAATAGAATCGCTTACCGGAAGGGTGGGCGGAGCATCGATAATGATTTGGTCATACATCTCCCTGAGACGTTCAATCAGCTCTTTCATGTCTGGAGAGCCAAGGATTACCGAGGGGTTCGGAGGAGGAGTTCCGGTTGAAAAAAAGCTGAGGTTTTTTATGATGGTAGGCTGCAGGGCAGTGGCAAGGGAAACATCGCCGGCAAGCACTTCAGTAACGCCTGGAACCTGTTTCATACCAATCCTCTGGTAGAGCGTAGATTTATGAAAATCGCAGTCAATCAGCACCGTACGCGCACCGGTCAGTCCGGTCGTAATGGCGAGATTGGTGCTGATGGTACTTTTGCCTTCTCCTGAAAACGCGCTGGTGAGCACAATAACTTTTCGCTTCGGGTTAAGTGCTGAAAAGTGGATGGCGGTGCGAAGTGAACGAAAGGCCTCTGCTGGAATAGATTTCTGTTTGGTATGAGCGATAATAGCAAGATTCTCCTCTTCATTGTTCCCATTCTCACCCTTTCCAATATAGGGTATGGTGCCAAGGTAAGGAAAGCCAAGCAGGTTTTTTGCCTCACTTTCGTTCTTGACCGTGTCATCAAGGTAGTCGATCAGCAATGAAAGAGCTATGGCGGCAATAAGACTGATGAAAAAGCCAAGCGAGAGGTATTTGACTTTTTCGGGCCTGACCGGAGCTGCCGGAACAATTGCCGTATCGATGACGTTGATGTTGCTGATGGTTGATGCTTTTGCAATACGGGCCTCTTCATGCTTCTGGAGCAGGAAGGTATAGATGTCGCCCGTTACCTTTGCCAGACGGGTATAGCGTACAAGATCGCGCTCTTCGACGGGTATGCCCCGAAGCTGACCTTCGTAAGAGGAGAGGTGCAGGGTAACATCAGACTCCTGTTTGGCGAGGTTGTTGATCCCTGTCTTGTAGGTGCTCCTGATTTTCTGCTGTATCTCGTCAATCTGCGCCTGAACGTTCTGAACGGATGGATGATTTGGTGTGTATTCAACCAGAAGGGATCGCTTCTGTACCTCAAGGGTGGCAAGCTGCTGTGCCATCCCGGCAACCCCGGGATCATCTCTCATGACGGCTGGCGAATATGACGTGCCCTTCGAAAGGTTTTCCTGCTGCGAAGCGAGTGCAAATTCAAGCTGCTTTTTGCGAAGGTTGAGCCCCACACGCTCCTGCTCAAGAGATGAGAATTTCCGGATCAGCTCCTCGGCCTCGGCGTCAAGCCTGACAACTCCTGAAGAAGTTTTGTACTCCTGAAGGTTAACCTCTGCCTTGTTCAGCTCATTTTTAATGTTCTGCAACTGCTCTTCAATAAAACTGACCGATTTGCCTGCCTCCTGGCTTTTAAAGGCGAGACTCTGATCGAGGTACGCCTGCACCACGGTGTTAACAACATCTCGAGCAAGCGAAGCATTGGTATTCTCATACGACACCTCGATAACATTGGTCATTCTGCCCACCTCTTTGACCTTTATTGCCGATTTGATGGCAGCAGCCGCCTTGTACATCGGTATATGGGAAAGCTCAAAAGAATCCCCGTTCTTACCGGAAAGCTGCAGGTTGAGGAGAATTCCCTGCACTCGTAACGGAATGCCGTTATTGCCTTTACCCAATATTTTGCCGCTGACGTCTTCTACGTCATAGCTCTCTTTTCCGGTCATGATCACTTTCATCGCCTGTAGAGCCGGAGACGCTGAAATGTCGAGGATCTTGCAGGATGATGTTGCAGAAGAGGGAGTAATCTTCCATTCGAGGTTGAGCTTCCCGACCACCTGTTCAGCGATGGTTCTCGATTTGATCATCTCAATTTCAGCCTGAATTGAGTTGTCGCCCCCCGACATGACCAGTTCATTGATCCCCAGCTTTGCGTTGTCCTTTCTTACATAGACGGTGGACGATGACTGATAGACGGGACGCATCAGGAACGTGTAGAGGGTAATACCTGCTAAAACAGCCAGAAAAACGCTGGCAAAGACTTTGCGCCTGCGGAATATAATGTTGATATAATCGGCAAGATGAATCTCCTGCTGCTGAAGATATTGTTGATTTTGTTCCTGTAATTCAGTCACAACGAAGCGGGATGAATGGTTAGTATGTTTGGCTCAGGTGGTTACTGCTTCAGGTACTTGATATTGACAAAGGGCTGAAGGATCGAACTGAAGGTCTGGAGTGAAGGCAACAGCTCTGAAAGAGCCTCGTTCCAGCCCGCGATGGCACTTTTCGGGACATAGACGATATCGCCTTCCTGAAGCTGCATTGGTACTGCCTTGCCGTTCAGTATACTGTCGAAATCGACCACGAGAAGTTCACCCTGCGTCGGGGTATTAGATCGGATAATCCTTACTTTTTGAACATTGGAGCCCCTGTCGAGCACGTCCGCGCTGGCAATGGCTTGCGCGAGGTTTACCCCAGATGCAGGCATAGGCTGTGGGCCCGATTTTTTTACGGCGCCAAAAACAAAGACCTGACGCGTGCGGTATTCGGCAATCTCAACAACAACCCAGGGATCGTTGAAGTATTGCCTCATGACAGAGTAAATCCGACTGCGCACTTCAAAGAGCGGTAATCCGCCGACATCTACTTTGCCTGCAATGGGAAGATAAATACAACCTCTGCCATCAACCCGGTAACCTTTAATCTGACCGGTGAATTCGGGTTTTCCGCTGACGTTGACAGAGAGCACATCATTGGGACCAATGCGGTAGTCATGAGACTGCGGCGGAAGAGGTGATGTCGATGCGCTCTCTCCAAACTCGACGACTTCACGGATAACTGGAGCCTCTGGTTTTGCGGTGATGCGCTGATGAGTACCTGCGGGAAGATCCTTGTATGAGGCGCAGCCACTCATAAAAAGCGATATGGCAAAGACAACGATTGCCGGGCGAAACATGTTTGGGAACATCATGGATTAGCTCTGTTCACTTGATATTAAAAGCTCCGCTGCTTTCAGTCACATGAGCTGAAGAATTCACAACAACTTTTTGTTGCAGTGAATATAGTAATTATTAGGAAAACCCACCATTGTGCAGACGCTCATCACTACCCTGTTGTGGTGCCATAGGCCATTCACGGCACAGAGAACACCGGTCATTGCTGGAGAAGCTGCTGATGTTCTTTCAGTAGAGTAAATGAGGCGCGCTTCAGATTGATGTAGATGAAGACGTAAATAAAGAAGCTGATCAGCCAGGCGGCAATAAGAATTTCAGTATGTGTGAACTGCCAAACTGCTATGGCAGAGAAAAGAGCTGCGTATATCCAGCAAAATGGGGCAACAAGACTGTTACGCATTGTTTGCTGCATGTGTCCGAAATAGTGACGAACAATCTTTATTTTAATAAGGCTGTGCAGATGATCACTGTCAGGAAGACCAAGGGAGACTTTGTCGAGGTAGCGGCGTACCATCGTAAAGATGGCTTCATTAAAGGGGTAGGCACACACAAGCAGCGGGGCCCACACGGAGACTTGCGGGTTCCGCATCGGGAGCATCACGGCCACCCAGGCAAGCAGAAAGCCGAGCACATAAGCTCCGCCATCGCCCAGAAATATTTTACCAAAGGGAAAATTAAAGACAATAAAACCTGCCATAACGACGATCATTGTCAAACACAACTGTGCCAGCTCTCTGTCACCGACTTCCAGTGCAATCAACCCAAAGGCAATAAAAAGAATCATTATAGTGCCTGAAGCAAGGCCGTTGAATCCGTCAATCATGTTGATGGAATGAGCGACACCTGCCACAGCAAAAGCAGTGAATGCTACGGAAACAGGAAGATAACGCAGAAGAGAGTCCACACCTATAAGCTCAAGGTGCGTTATGCTATATCCGGTAAACCACCAGGCCGCGACACCACTGAGTATTGTTGCAAGGAGGCGGTTGACGGGGGTCACCCGGTTGGTAAGGTCTTCAGTCAGGCCCGCTGCGAATGCCGGAAGGCTGGCAATCAGCATTGGGCAAAGAAGGAAAGAGGTTGATTGAGGAGAGACAACGCATGCTACAACAAGGGCAAGAAAAACCGCAATCCCCCCAACCCTGGGCGTGGGATCAACATGAAACTTTTGGGGGCCGTCGAGTGTGTCATGAGAATGCTTGCCATGCCATTGTTGAGTCATGACCACAACGCATGTCAAGCCCAACGAGGTAAGTCCGGAAATTGTCAGGCCACCATGGATGATATCTAGAAAAGACAAAATTATCCTGATTTATATTTGTGGGTTGTCTTCTGACTGTTCAGGCCAGAGCTTTCAAATTTCAGATCTGACCTGAATAATTGTATTCTTTATTGTTTGTTGTCTTTCTGCTGCTCATTCTGATCGTTCTGGCCGCCCTGTCCTTGATCGTTGCCTCCCTCCTGCTGATTACCGCCACTGACAGTGCCCCCTGTAGCGCTACTGACAGAGCCTCCAACAGTACTGCCAAGCGTTGAACTGAGTGCTCCAAGTGGAACTGAGGCTGTGACATCAGACATGTTTCCTGAAACAGCCGCAAAAAGGGGCGATGCTGCAGAACTAACAAGAGCGACAGCAATTATACCTGCACGTACAAGAGTTTTTTTCATGATTTATTTCCTGATAGGTTTTTACAGTTTAAAGCCGAAACCACCTGCAAAGACAAAGCGGACACCGTCACCGGAGTTACGGGTAAGATCGGCGACTCCTGCAGTTAGCGCAAAGGGAACATTGCCGATAGCGAATGATTTCGAGACGCCTGCGTTAAGATTAATACCGTTCCAGTCGGTAATGATATTGTAGGAATCGGCTATTTCGTAGGCGAGGTTACCAAATACATAAGTTCCATGCTTGCCTTTACCTGAAGCGATGTCATCCGGGCTCTTGTCGCCAAAACGGCCGGTACCGGCACCGATGCTGTAATGCAGCTTTGTAAGACTGACGGTACTGTTACGGATGGAGTTGTACTGTAAACCCCGGCTGTAGACGACGTAAAAGCTTTTACCGGAATCTCCGCCATCAGTGAGCATAACATTTTCTACACCGACACCAATAGCATCAGCGTTGCCGAGATCCCTGAACAGATGAAGCGCCGTGGCATATTCTTTCCACTCAGAGACATCAATTGAGATCACAGAGGCCTGAATTCCAATGTTGTTCTTCGGGTCGCCGAGACCGACGCCAAGTACAGCAGCTCCATCGGCTTTATTTGAGTATGGTGAAGGAGTTGTGCCGCCCGCTCCTGTAAACACAACATTATTTGAGGCGCCCCAGGCAACCGGTGTGGTTATTGATTTACCGTGACTATTGGGCATATAGGAGGATGCACTGGTTTGCGCCGCCCCCGCATCAGGTGAATGGAATGCAACAAGAGCGAAGAGAGCCGGAATAATGGATGCTTTAGAGAGCTTCATTGTTATAGGGCTTTGTGATTATAAATTTATACTTTTTAAGTATAGCGTTTTATACCGGGAAATACAAAAAAAGCCCGTTTATCCTTTTGGTTAAACGGGCTTATATGGTCGTCATCTGCTGAAGGAATATCAGTGAAGTGTGATTCCGAACATGGCTGATGAATATTGAGCAAAATCGGAGAGGGGGGCGAAAAAGAGCCCGAAATAGATGGTCAGGATCATAAGTACCGCCATGAGAATCTGAGCGGGCATTCCGGTAGACATCTCCTTGTCATCATGCTGCGTTGATTCGCGGAGGTACATGTTGAGCGGGATCAACATGTAATAGTAGAGTGATATGACGCTGGTCATGATTCCGATGAGTGCAAGCCATATATATATTGAACCTTTAGCAAGCAGTGCTGAAAAAATCATCAGTTTACCGATAAACCCGAACGTTGGAGGAAGACCGACAAGAGAGATCAGGAAAACAGTCAATGCTGCACCGGCAAGGGGCATTCTTCTGCCGAGACCACGGTAATCGTCGAGATTTTCACTGCCTGTTTTGTTGGCGATAAGAATAACGACATGGAAAGCTCCGAAATTCATCAGAAAATAGGAGAGCAGGTAAAAGAGGGTTGCCTGGGTGCCAAGCTTGTCCATAACAATAATGCCGAGGAGCAGATAACCTGCATGGGCGATGGATGAATAGGCAAGAAGGCGCTTTACGTTTTTCTGCCACAATGCGACAACGTTGCCATAAATCATGGAGGCAATCGAAATAAGAATAAGGAGTGAGAGCCAGTCAATACCGAGAATATCTTCGTAGGGTCGTCCGCCATGGGGTACGGCTATGTAGAAAAAGCGCATGAGCAGTGCAATGCCTGCTGCCTTTGAGGCAACGGAGAGATAGGCGGTAATTGGGGTCGGCGCACCTTCGTAAACGTCGGGTGACCAGAAGTGAAACGGCACGGCACCAATCTTGTAGCCGAACCCGGCGAGCACAAGGAGTGTTGAAAAGATCATCACCAGCGGGTCGTAACCATGGGTGGCCAGCTCTGAGCTGATTTTGATGAGGTTGGTCTGGGCGGTGAGGCCGTAGATAAGTGAAAAGCCATAGACCATGAGACCCGATGACACGGCGCCGTAGACAAGATATTTCAACGCTGCTTCGGAGGAGCGGGCGTTGCGTTTGAAATAACCGGTCAGTATGTAGGCGGTGAAACTTACCAACTCCATGGAGAGGAAAATCATCAGAAGGTCTGCTGACGAGGCCATCATAATCATGCCGATAACCATCGACACGATAAGGGCATAATACTCACCAATGCTTTTTACTTCCGTATCGAACTGCTCGTCTGCCATGGTAACAATAACGGCGAGCATTCCGGAAACGACAAAAAAGTATTTAAAGAAGAGGGCAAACTCATCAAGAACATACATCCCGAAAAAGAACTCTCCTGCAGCCATGGTGTGCTGCTGGTAGATGAAAAAGAGGCTGCCCGCAAGCCCGACAAGGGTTGTGATGGAGAGCAGATTGTTTTTCCTGCCTTTTGCCACCAGATCGATAACGATGAGGAGCATAAAAAGCAGAGAGAGATAAATTTCAGGTATAAAAAATCCAACGCTTGCTTTTAGTGTGGCAATGATCCCTTGAATTTCAGCACCTGATGGCAGCTCGAACATAATTCTCTTCGTTTATTCTTTCAGTCAATTTAATTAAATCACATCTGTGACATCACAACGGGTGACAGAACCTGAACAAGTTTGTTGATGCTTGTCGTAATCATGCCGAGTACCGGCATTGGATAGATACCAAGGAAAATGGTTATCAGCACCAGCGGCACAAGCATGGCAAGTTCACGGCCGTCAAGGTCAAGCTTTCCGTTCCAGTCATGGAAGTGGATATGTTCGTGTCCATCCTCTCCAACAACAAGATCGTAGGCTGCATCTTGCCTTCTCTGCCCAAGGAACATTCTCTGCAGCGACCAAAGCAGATAGGCTGCACCGAAGACAATGCCGAGAACGGAGACCATGGCAATGTAACGGGTGGTTACTGAGCTGAAGGCGCCGACAAAGACAAAAGCCTCTGAGATAAATCCACTGAGTCCGGGAAGACCAAGTGAGGCGAACCATGCGACGGTTACAACTGCGGCATAGACCGGCATATAGGAGGCAAGGCCGCCGAATTTCTCGATCTGTCGGGTATGTGCACGGTCATAAATCACGCCGACAAGAAGGAAGAGCATCGCGGTGATGGTGCCGTGGTTGAACATCTGGTAGAGTGCTCCAACCATTCCTTCGCTGTTTCCGGCAGAAAGACCAAGCAGAACGTAGCCCATGTGGCTGATGGATGAGTAGGCAACCATCTTTTTAAGATCCTTCTGGGCAAGTGCGCAGAATGCACCATAGATGATATTGATGGCGCCAAAAATGCCTATCACGTACATACCTGCCTGGAACACTTCCGGGAAAAGAGGGAAGTTGATACGAATCATGCCGTAGGTGCCAAGCTTCAAAAGCACGCCTGCAAGAATAACTGAAATAGGGGTCGGCGCTTCAACGTGGGCGTCCGGCAGCCATGTGTGGAAAGGGAACATCGGAACTTTGATGGCAAAGCCGATAAAGAGAACGATAAAGGCTACATAGCGCCAGAAAACATTATCAGGGCCGAGGATGGCATCTTTAATATAGTTGCTTTGGGTGGCCATAGCAACAAGACTGAAGGTGTGGTTGCCGGTGACCGGGTCGAGAACGCTGAAGTAGAGCCCGATCATGACAAGAAGCATGAAGACGGAGCCGAACAGGGTGTAAAGGAAGAACTTGATGGCCGCATATTCACGGTTAGGTCCACCCCAGATGCCGATAAGGAAGTACATCGGAAGCAGCATGATTTCCCAGAAAACATAGAAAAGGAAGAAATCAAGGGCTACAAAGCAACCCATCATGGCTGATGCAAGCAGATTGTAGAGAATAAAGTATCCTTTCACCTGCTTCTGTATGGTCCAGCTCGACAGAACACCAATTGCCGAAATCAGGGCCGTCAGGATCACCATGGTAACTGAGATACCGTCAACACCGAGAAAGTACTCAATGTTCAGTGAGCCGAATCCGCCGAGATGAAGACTGATCCACGGAATCTTTTCGACGAACTGGAAGGAGCCGAGAGGGCTGCCGCCGGGTCCTGCGGTGATTCCTGGCAGGGCAGGGTCGTAACCTCTCCAGATCAGAACCGCCAGCACTCCCTGGGCAAGCGCCGCAAGCAGTGAAACTATTCTGATTATCTGCTTTTGCGATGAAGGCACGGCAAGAATAATCAGACCGGCGATAATAGGCAGAAAAACAATTAAACTCAGCATGTTCCGTATCTGTAAGTTTTCTGATTAAAAGTATATCTCTCTTAGTAGATCAGTCGTGTTAAATAAAAAACAAAGTAACCAAAAACAGCAAGAAGCAGCATGACAACGTAGGTCTGCACTTTTCCTGTCTGCAGTTTTCTCAGCATTGCTCCTGTGGTGTTGACGGTAAATGCGGTAAAGTTTACCATGCCGTCAACAACGTTCCGGTCGAATCCATCATTGAGCAAGGCGAAGTTCCTCACCACCGTTGCAACGCCGTTGACGATACCGTCTACAATGTGCGTGTCGAACCATGTGAGAATGTTCGCAATGAGCATTGAGCCTTTGATGAAGGTTGCCTCATAGATCTCGTCCCAGTACCACTTGTTGAGGGAGAAGAGATAGAGCGGCCTGATGGCAATGGCTGTCTTTTCAGGATCGATAATGTTGAAGACGTAGACGACAAATGCCATTGTGATACCAAGCAGAACCATAATGCTTGATATATAGATTGCGGTGTAGTGTGCTCCATGACCGGCGTGGACGATCTCGGCCTGGCGCACGTCTGAGTATGTATGAGCGCCTTTCTCTGCCCCGCCATGCTCGCCTGCTTCGGCAGCCGTAGCTTCGACGGCAGGAACAACTTCGGCAAGTGCTGTTGCTGCATGAGGTGTCCGAAGATCTCCAATCTGGTGGTTGGCTTCACCCACAACGGTGGCTGGTGTCTGGATCATCTTCATGAACCACCCTTTTCCTCCGTCAAGCGGATCGGGCGAGTAGACAAAGAAGACTGAGAGTGCGGCAAGAATGACAAGAGGCGCTCTCATGTTCCATGAAACTTCGTGAACTCCATGCTCCTCATGGTGATCGTCAGAATGCGCATCATGAGCAGCATGTGCATGATGAGCCTGATGGTGATCATCTGCGGGCTTCAGGTGCGTGCGGCTCTCTCCGAAGAAGACCATCCATATCTGACGGCCCATATAGAAGGCGGTGAGCATGGCGGAAAAGAATCCGAGAACGGGAATAAGATAGTAGATCCCGCCGCCTTCCACTTTGGCAAAGCCGATGGCGCCGGCAAGAATGGCATCCTTGCTCATGAAGCCGCTGGTCAGAGGCAGACCGGCAAGGGCGAGGGTGGCAAGGGTAAAGGTTGCAAAAGTCCAAGGCATTTTTTTGCGAAGATCTCCCATCCAGCGCATATCCTGTTCGTGATGCATGGCGTGGATGATTGCGCCTGAGCCGAGAAAGAGGCATGCCTTGAAGAATGCGTGGGTGACGAGATGGAAAAGCGCTGCTGAATAGGCACCGACACCAAGACCGAGCACCATGTAGCCGAGCTGTGAAACGGTTGAGTATGCCAGAACTCTTTTAATATCGTTCTGGGTAATGGCAATGGTTGCTGCCATGAAGGCGGTACATGCTCCGGTAAAGGCGATGACGTGCAGGGCATCCGGCGTCAGAACCACAAAGATGCGGGCAACAAAGTAGACACCTGCGGCAACCATGGTCGCGGCATGAATCAGAGCTGATACCGGTGTCGGGCCTTCCATGGCATCCGGAAGCCATACATGAAGCGGGAACTGGGCTGATTTACCGACGCAGCCCATAAAGAGAAGGATACCGGCAGCGGTAAGCCAGCCATGGGAGAGACCGAACTTCCCTGCTGCAAGGTTGGCGTAGATCTGTTCGAAGCTGAAGGTATGGAACTGTGAATAGAGAATCAGGATGCCAAGCCACATGCCGATGTCGCCGACACGGTTGGCAAGAAACGCTTTTTTCTGTGCGTCGGCTGCGCTCTGTTTTTCGAAGAAGAAACCGATGAGCAGGTAGGAGGAAAGTCCGACAAGTTCCCAGAAGATATAGATGGCGAAAAGGTTGTCGGAGAGTACAATACCAAGCATGGAGAAGGTGAAGATCCCCAGAAAGGCGAAATATCTTCCGTAATTCTTGTCTCCGGCCATATAGCCGGTTGAGTAGAGATGAACAAGAAGGCTGATAAGGGTAACCATTGCCAGCATGATGGCCGTAAGGTTGTCTATAACAATGCCCATTTTGATCTGGAGTGGACCAACGCCCGGAACGTTGCCGAGATCAATCCAGGTAAAGTCCCATGCAATCCTGAATGCGGGATCGTAGGTCTGCACAATTACCGACCAGAATATATAGGCCGATATCGCAAATGCTGTACCAAGTATGCCAACTCCTATAAAATCGCCTCTGCGCGGAAGTCGGCGATTGAAAAAAATAAGAATGACAAACGAGAGCAGCGGCAGCAGCAGTACGACTATTGATAACTGAATTAAACTGTGCATGTTCCAGGTGATGTTTTCAGGAATAAATTAAAATTACTCTTTCAGGGTGTCAATACTCGACACATCCACACTCTTGAATATCTTGTAAATATTGATCACAATAGCCAGTGCGATCGCGGCTTCGGCAGCGGCAATAACAATAACGAAAAGAGCAAACATCACCCCTTCCATTCCGCCGTTATACTTTGAGAATGCCAGGAAATTGATGTTTGCGGCATTCAGGATAAGTTCAACTCCCATCAGAACAACAATGGCATTTTTCCGGGTCATGACGGCAAAAAGCCCGAAGCCCAGAAGAAAGGCTGATATGGTGAGATAGTGGTTGAGTCCTATGGTTGTCAACTGTTCCATATTGTGATAGACTTTTTTTTCGTTATTTACCGGGCTTGTCGAAACGTGCGAGAAATGCGGCTCCTATAAGGGCTGCAAGCAGCAGGATGGAGACCATTTCAAAAGGCAGCACGTAGCGTGACATGGTTTCAAATCCAATCCTCTCGACGATGCTTCCCTGAAGCATTGTTTCGGAGGGCATCCAGCCGTGTGTTGTATAAAAGGTATAGAGCATTGCCCCGATCATACCGATGAGAAGCAGCGTACCGGGAATAATATGAAGGACTTCGCTTTTCTGTCCGGTCTGCATGATGCTGTTGGTGAACATGACACCGAAGAGGAGCAGAACAAGGATACCGCCGACATAGACCACGACCTGGGTAACGGCAATAAAATCGGCACTGAGAAAGACATAGAGCGCTGCGGCGCCGAAAAACGTAAAGAGCAGGGAAAAGGCGGAATAGATAACGTTCCGGGTAAAGACGACAAAAGCCGCTGAACAGACCGTAATGGCTGCAAAGAGATAAAATATGACCGTATACGTTGTGTTACTCATAGTAATTGGAGCACATTAATTGGTT
>CAISRC010000009.1 GCA_903887845.1 uncultured Chlorobiaceae bacterium | reverse complement strand
TAATTTTGTAAGTTCTAACACCAAATCTGGCATGAAAATGGTGGTACACTTTGCTCCGGAATCGGTGGTACATATTCACCCGGAATGACTGGTACACTTTGCTCCGGAATCAGTGGTACACTTTCACCGGAATACTCAGTCAGCAAAAAAATCTTCCGGACTTTGAAATTTCCCTTCGGAAATCTCTTTTTTGCCCATGTTGATGAGTTTCAGAAAAGCCATTGTGTCAAGCTGCTCTTCGTAGGTACGAATGTCCATGACAACCATTTTTGCTTCCCCATTCTGGGTAACAATAAGCGGGCTCCGATTCTCTTCAAAATCCCTTACAATCTCGGCTGCATGAGATTTAAGCCATGAAATCGGGCGAACCCTTTCTGATAGTTTCATTGTAGATCCTTTTCGTAAAGATGTCATCACAAGACTGAATATAGATCAAATTCAGTTCTTATAAAATATATTGCCCGTCGGAGGCACACCCGGCTTAAGGAAAGGCAGCTTCAAGAGCGCTTTGGCCTGTTGCCCGAGTGGTTATATAAGCAGCAAGGACGAGGCAAAGAAGAGGAGTTGGAAGCAAAGTGGATAGAGCCAACAGTAACGTCGGACTTGAATCTATTTTCTCGTTATTGAAATAACTTGTGATCTTGATCGAGCTGAAGGCCATTCATTAAAAACTTGAGCTTCGGTTAACGGCTGATAAGGATCTGCAATGGCCATTATCTCAAAATGCTTGCCATTGTCAATAGTACCTGGCCTCCCAATGGAAATTTGCACTTCCCAGAGCTCATCCTTAAGAGTAACTGTCGGTTGTACCCAATAATCCGGAGTTTCACTGGGATGAACAATAACCCAAACCTCTTTGGCTTTGTGTGCAGTCCCACTCACGAATAACTCACCGTCAACCTTTTCTCCATTAGATGGTGACTCAATGGTAATATTCTTTGCCACAGCAAAATGCAAGGCAGGAAAAAAGGAAATCAGAACAAAAAGCAAGGCAAGAATTTTACGCATTTCCCTTCCTTGATTTAGTTTTTTTACGCGAAATAATAAACACTAACACTCGCTGAAAAAAATAACAAAAAAAACTCAATGCTGAAACCGCAAGGCGCATTATTGATATGGTCTCTTCTCCTTCTTCTCTTTATTAAACTCTTTTACGATAAAATCGGTTTTACAAATACCCTTTCTCAGTATATTCTCGATAAGAGCAAGAATGATCGACGAAGGGGAACGAGTTCTTCAGATTGATAAAACGATTTTCATTAACACTGGGATAAAAAAGTATGTCCACACGATACCTTTCAGGATCCGCCGTTGCACTGGTAACTCCGTTCAGGCAGGACAGGTCGATAGATACCGATGCGTTGAGAAGGCTGGTACAGTTTCATATTGAAGCTGGAACCGATATCATCATAACCTGTGGAACGACGGGTGAGTCGCCGACACTTTCCGGCAATGAACAGTTTGAGATTATCCGCACGGTACAGGATGAGGCTGGAGGAAAAATAATGGTGGCTGCCGGCGCTGGCACCAATGATACACAACATGCGGTAGAACTGGCAAAAAATGCTGAAAAGGCGGGCGCTTCGGCGATTCTGTCGGTTGCTCCCTATTACAACAAGCCTTCTCAGGAGGGTATTTATCAGCATTACAAGCATATCGCAGAGGCTGTTTCTGTGCCCATTATTATCTACAATGTTCCGGGAAGAACCGGCAGCAATGTATCGGCAGCAACGATTCTGCGGCTTGCCCGTGATTTTGAAAATATTGCGGCGGTCAAAGAGGCTTCGGAGAATATCAGCCAGATATCGGAGCTGCTTGAGGAGCGTCCCGACCATTTTTCAGTGCTGACCGGAGAGGATTCACTGATTCTGCCTTTTATGGCTATGGGAGGAGACGGAGTGATTTCTGTGGCGGCCAACCAGATTCCATCACCGATCAAGCAACTGGTCGAGGCAATGAGAAGGGGTGATCTTGTTGAGGCACGCGCCATCAACCGACGCTATCGCAAGCTGTTAAAGCTGAACTTTATAGAGAGTAACCCTGTACCGGTAAAGTATGCTCTTGCACGGATGGGCATGATTGAGGAAAACTATCGGCTGCCGCTTGTGCCTCTCTCACAGGAGAACAAGCAGATTATCGATCAGGAACTCAAGACTCTCGGGCTCATTTGAAAAGATATCTTTTCAGCTCCCGGCAAAGGCAGGGAGCTGAAATAGCTTCACCCTTCTATACAACAATCAATCCAAGGTTTTCAACAAAGCGGTCAAGCTCTTCCTGAGTCCGCTTCTCCGTAACAGCAACAAGCAAGCCGGTTTCACCGTGAGCAGCAAGATCATAGCCTGCAAAAATCTTTTTCTCAAGCATCCGCTCAACCACAAGAGCTGAAGGAACTGGTGTTTCAACAACAAACTCACGGAAATATGGCGACGAGAACTTCAGGGAGAATCCTGGAAGAGCTGCAATTTTTCCAGCAAGATAGTGTGCTTTCTGTGCTGATTGTGCGGCAACCTGCTGAAGTCCCTCTTTACCGAGAAGTGAAAGATAGACTGCCGCCTGAAGTGCATTAAGCGCCTGATTGCTGCAGATATTCGAAGTGGCTTTTTCGCGCCGGATGTGCTGCTCGCGAGTCTGCAGGGTAAGAATAAAACCATCTTCTCCATCCCGGTCTTTCGTCATGCCAACCAGACGGCCCGGAATTTTGCGCACAAGCGCTTGCTTGACGCTGAAAATACCAAGATATGGGCCACCGAAATTCTGATGATTGCCAAGCGGTTGGCCTTCTCCCACAGCAATATCTGCTCCGTAACTTCCGGGAGCGGCAAGCACTCCCAGAGAGAGCGGATCGGCGGAGACAACAAAGAGCGCCCCTTTTTGATGCGCAACAGCTCCAATGGCCTCAACGTCTTCGAGACAACCATAAAAGTTTGGCTGCTGAACAACCACGGCAGCCACGCTCTCAGTGACCAGCTCCTTCAACGCAGCAATATCGCCGACCCCATCCTGAAGAACATTCTGAAGAACGGCGTTATGACCCGAAGCTTCAAGATAGGTTTTCAGAACAGAGCTGTTCCAGGGATGCAGCTTTCCTGCCACCACAACCTGGCTGCGTCCGGTGACATTCATGGCCATCAAAACCGCTTCAGCAAGAGCTGTTGCCCCGTCGTACATCGAAGCGTTGGTGACATCCATCTCATAGAGTCGACAGATAAGGCTCTGGTATTCGTAGATGGCCTGCAGGGTTCCCTGTGAGACTTCGGCCTGATAGGGAGTATATGCCGTATAAAACTCACTGCGGGAGGCTATGGTTTTAATGGCTGCGGGAATAAAATGGTCATAAGCCCCTCCCCCAAGATAGCTGACATAATCGGAGGTGCTGCGGTTGGCTGAAGCGAGCCCTTCAAGGAGTTTGCGCACCTGGAGCTCATCGGAGGCGGGAAGAATATCGAGAGCTCTTTTCAGCCGAATCTCTTCAGGAATATCAGCAATAAGATCATCAAAGGAGTTTGCGCCGATGGCCTTGAGCATCTCCTCTCTTTCGCTTGCAGTATTGACTATAAATGGCATGAGTTACTCCCCCGTCAACTGGCGGTATGCCGTTGCGTCAAGCAGAGCATTGACGGATGCAGGATTGGCAACTTTCATCTTGACAAGCCAGCCTGCGTTGTAGGGATCCTGATTGACAATTTCAGCGATGTCAAGCTGTGGGTTCAGCTCAAGAATTTCACCGGCAACCGGCGCAAAAAGATCGGCAACGGTCTTTACCGCTTCGACGGTTCCAAAAATCTCATGTTCTTTAAGGCTGGTTCCTGCAGTCTTCAACTCTACAAAAACAATATCGCCAAGTTCTGACTGGGCAAAGTCAGTAATGCCGACCAGGGCGGTACTGCCGTCTTCAAGCAGTTTAATCCATTCGTGGTCTTTGGTATAGCGGAGATCTTCAGGAATAGTCATGGCAGAAGGTGAAAGTGTGTTGATGAAGTCTGCTTGGCAAATCTTGTAATGAAACAAGGTAATATTTTTTGGTATCCCTTCAAATCAGAGTACATGGCAAGTTACGCAAGTCGCTGCCGCATTGCCTCATAGAGCAGCACGCCTGCCGTCACACTAACATTCAGGGATTCGACACAGCCAGCCATTGGAATCCGAACAACATGGTCACAGAATTTCACTGCTTCAGGTGCAAGCCCGCTTCCCTCCATACCAAGCACAATTGCTGTGGCTTTTTTCATGTCGGCATCGGTGTAATTCAGTTCTGCATCCATATCAGCCGCAATAATCTGAACATTGCACTGGTGGAGAAATTCCAGGGCGCGCACAAGGCTTTTTACCTTGCAGACTCTAATATGGGAGAGTGCTCCGGCAGAAGCTTTGTGAACAACAGCATTAACCGGCGCCCCCTTTCCTTCAACAAGCACAACGGCATCGGCTGCAACTGCTTCGGCTGTTCTGATAATTGCTCCGATGTTGTGCGGATCGTCCAGACCCTGCAGTACAACAAAAATCGGAAAAGTATTTCGGGGGGTGGCCAGAACCTCCTCCAGCGAATAGTAAGTGACGGTGCTGATGAGAGCGCAAACACCCTGATGCTTCGTGGTCCCGGCAATCAGTGAGAGTTTTTCAAGGCGAGCCTTGCCGCTGACAAGCTTCAGTCGCCTTGCGGTGATAACAATTTCCTTGAGTTTCGGATGAGAGGTTTTAAATTGGAAATAGATTTTCTCGATGCTCTCAGGCTTTTGCTGAAGAAGCTCAAGTACGGCATTTCTGCCATAGACAATGTTTTCGGAATGTTCCGCGTCCATAGAACCTCTTATTCTGTATTAGATGTGTAAAATAAGTAAGCAAAAAGCCCTGTATCGAATACTGTCCGGGACATTTCCGGCAGACAGCAAGCGCGCTCAATGGGGAAAACCGGAATCTAATTAAATTTATCAAAAATCATTTTTTTTAATATCTTTTGTAACGCATTGATTTGATTTCCTGGCTACGAATGTAACGTTCTTTCCTTTCCCCGTTGCTTCGTGGTTTACATATCAGCACACTGCAATTTTACACACTTCTTTCGTCAATACAAATAGGGTGACTGCCAGTATGAGCCAGATTTATAAAACAATGGAGGGAAATGAAGCTTTGGCTCATGTCTCTTATCGTACCAGTGAAGTAGTATGTGTCTACCCGATTACTCCTGCCTCACCGATGGGTGAGTATTCGGATGCATGGGCTACAGAGGGAAAAACCAACATTTGGGGAACAGTACCAAAAATTGATGAATTACAGAGTGAAGCTGGCGCAGCAGCCGCAGTTCACGGCGCATTGCAGACCGGTGCTCTGACAACAACCTTCACGGCATCACAGGGCCTTCTGCTCATGATTCCGAATATGTATAAAATTGCAGGTGAACTCACTCCCTGCGTCATACATGTATCAGCTCGCGCCCTTGCCGCTCAGGCGCTTTCAATCTTCGGCGACCATGGTGATGTAATGTCAGTCCGTGGAACAGGCTTTGCTCTTCTGGCCTCAAGTTCTGTTCAGGAGGTCATGGACATGGCTCTTATTTCGGCAGCAGCAACCCTTGCATCGAGAGTTCCATTCCTTCATTTCTTTGACGGATTCAGAACATCTCATGAGATCTCAAAAATTGAGGTTATTCCTGATTCTATCATAAAGAGTATGATTGATGATGATCTGGTCATTGCACACAGAAATCGTCGACTGAGCCCTGACGCACCTGCTATTCGGGGAACCTCACAAAATCCGGATATCTATTTCCAGGCAAGGGAGACTGTCAACAGTTTCTACAATGCCTGCCCTGAAATTACTGAAAAGGTGATGGCGAAATTCGGAGAGCTCACAGGCCGCCATTATAATCTTTACGAATACTACGGTGCGCCGGATGCTGAACGTGTTATTGTGCTGATGGGTTCAGGTGTTGAAACCGCCCGTGAAACCATGGAATATCTCAACAAGCAGGGCGAAAAAGTCGGTGTCATCCATGCCCGTCTCTTCCGTCCATTTGATATTGAGCGCTTTGTCAAAGCATTTCCGTCTACCGTTACCTCTGTTGCAGTCCTTGACCGTATTAAGGAACCCGGCAGTGCAGGTGAACCGCTCTACCTTGACACCGTCAATGCCATGCACGAGGGTCAGCAGAATGGCTTGCTGAAAGCTGTACCGACTATCATTGGCGGCAGATATGGACTTTCATCCAAGGAATTTACTCCGGCAATGATCAAGGCGGTCTTCGACAACCTTGCTTCAGCAAAACCAAAAAATCATTTTACGGTTGGCATCACTGATGATGTAACCAAAACAAGTCTTGAGGTTGATTCAACCTTCTCTATCGAACCGGATGAAATGTTCAGGGCTCTTTTTTACGGTCTTGGATCAGACGGTACCGTTGGCGCCAATAAAAACAGCATCAAGATTATTGGT
Source organism: uncultured Chlorobiaceae bacterium (assembly GCA_903887845.1). GTDB lineage: Bacteria > Bacteroidota > Chlorobiia > Chlorobiales > Chlorobiaceae > Chlorobium. The sequence continues at coordinate 44,994 of CAISRC010000009.1, read as the reverse complement.
GAAAACACACCGAACTTTGCCCAGGGTTATTTTGTTTACGATTCAAAGAAATCCGGTTCCATTACCACTTCACACCTCAGGTTCGGCCCCTCTCAGATTCGTTCAGCCTATCTGATTACCGAGGCTCAGTTTATTGGTTGCCACCACTGGGTATTTCTTGAGATGGTCGACCTGGTCAAATATCTCAAGAAGGGGGGAACGCTGCTTCTGAACTCTCCCTATGCTGCTGAAGAACTCTGGGATAAACTGCCGAAGATTGTTCAGGAGCACCTGATCCGCAAAGAGGCAAAGCTCTATACCATAGATGCCTATAAAGTTGCCCATACAAGCGGCATGGGCCAGCGCATCAACACGATTATGCAGGCCTGCTTTTTTGCCATTTCAGGTGTACTGCCCCGTGAAGAGGCTGTTGAGAAAATCAAGAGCTCAATCAGGGAAACATACGGGAAAAAAGGTGATGATGTTGTAAACCAGAACATACAGGCCGTAGATAATACTCTCTCCAACCTGCATCAGGTTACCATCGGCACCATTGCCGACAGTGCAAAAGAACTTCGGCAGCCTATTGTCGGGGAGGCTCCTGATTTTGTCTGCAACGTTCTGGCCAAAATCATTTCCGGCGAAGGTGACGACATTCCGGTCAGCGAACTGCCTGTGGATGGCACCTATCCTACTGGAACCTCAAAATTTGAAAAACGTAACCTTGCCGATGAAATTCCGGTATGGGAGCCTGAGATATGCATCCAGTGTGCTAAATGCGCCCTCGTTTGCCCGCACGCGGCCATACGTGCAAAGGTCTATGATCCAAAATATCTTGCAAGCGCACCACGTACGTTTAAATCTGCTGAGGCAAAAGGAGCCGCCTGGAGCGGGATGAAGTATACCATTCAGATTGCCCCTGAAGATTGTACCGGATGCGAAGTCTGTGCTCACGTCTGTCCGGGAAGAGATAAAAACACCCCGGGAAAAAGAGCCCTCAACATGAATCCCCAGCAGCCTCTTCGTGAAACCGAGGTTGACAACTGGAACTATTATCTGAATATTCCTGAATTTGACCGGAGTCATATCAATTTAAAGCTGATCAAGGAACAGCAGCTTCAGCAACCTCTCTTCGAGTTCTCCGGCGCCTGCGCTGGATGCGGTGAAACACCCTATATCAAAATGATGACCCAGTTGTTCGGGGACCGTCTTGTGATCGGTAATGCAACGGGATGTTCTTCGATTTACGGTGGAAACCTTCCGACAACACCCTATACAACAAATGCAAGCGGTCTTGGCCCGGCATGGTCAAACTCGCTCTTTGAAGATACTGCTGAATTTGCTCTCGGCTTCAGAATTTCCATTGACAAACAGCGGGAATATGCATGCGAACTTTTAAAACGAGTGGCTTCTGAAATCGGTGAAACACTGACGAATGAAATACTGAATGCCTCTGAAAACAATGAGCCTGAAATTTATGAGCAGAGAAAGCGGGTTTCGATCCTGAAGGAGAAGCTCCTTCAGCTTGATTCGTCTGACGCCAGAAATTTACTCTCGCTGGCTGATATGCTTGTTAAAAAAAGTGTCTGGGGCGTCGGTGGCGATGGATGGGCTTATGATATCGGATATGGTGGCGTTGACCATGTGACTGCCAGCAATAAAAATATTAACCTGCTGGTGCTCGATACTGAAGTTTATTCAAACACAGGAGGACAAGCGTCGAAGGCTACACCAAAGGCGGCAGTTGCAAAATTTGCCACCGCCGGACGTACCGTAACCAAAAAAGATCTCGGGCTGATCTCCATGAGCTATGGAAATGCCTATGTTGCCTCGGTTGCTTTTGGCTCCAGAGACGATCAGACACTGAAAGCATTCCTTGAAGCCGAAGCATACAACGGGCCGTCCATTATCATCGCTTATTCGCACTGTATTGCTCACGGCATCAACATGTCGACGGGGCTTGATAATCAGAAAGCTGCTGTTGATTCCGGACACTGGATACTCTATCGTTACAATCCTGAACGTTTGCTTGAAGGGAAAAATCCACTGATTCTTGATTCGAAAAAGCCGAAAATACCTGTAGCTCAGTTTCTTGATATGGAGAACCGCTTCAGAATGCTCAAGAAGAGCCATCCCGCTCTTGCCGGTGAGTATTACACAGCAATCCAGAAAGAGGTTGACGCTCGATGGGCACATTACGAATACCTGGCGGCCCGCACGTTTGGCGGTGAGTAACGCTTTACAAAACAACTGGTCACACAAAAAACGACGCGAAATCCCGTCGTTTTTTGTGTTGCGCCACATCGGCTCGCCGGCTTAAGAACCCACAAAAAAAGCACTACTTTTCTTTGCGTTTTCGGGAGATATCGTTCATATCAATTGCCTTCTGCATCTTGCCAAGTTTCTCATACACCTTGCTGAGATGCTCAGGGATTTCAGCCTCTTCGGGATTCAGTTCAATGGCTTTTTCCAGAATTTCCCGAGCCTTTTCATATTCTCCCATCCTGAACAATACCCAGCCAAGGGTATCGAGATAACCTCCATTGACAGGTTCTGCTGCAACCGCTTTCATTGCCAGTTTTTTAGCTCTCAGCAGCTCCTTGCCCTGACCGGCAAGAATATAGGCAAGGTTGTTCATCATGAGAATATTCCCCGGCTCCAGATGAAGAATCGTCTCATAAAGATGGATACTTTTATGTGAGTAACCGATCTTGTCATAACATAAAGCAAGGATACTGCAGGCTTCAACATAAAGTTCTTTTTGCTTTTGTGCGTTTTTCGAATGTACGGTCCTTTCAAGAAGTCGTAATGCCTGCTGAACCTTGCCAGTATGAAAAAGAAGTTCTCCTTCCATCACCTGCAACCTGAAGGTCATAGGAGTTTTCCCAGAATATCGTCTTTTAATTTCACTGATCATAAGAGAAGCTGGCTCAACAAAAAAGCTCTCTCTGGATGAGCGCGCTACAAAAAATTGAGCAAGCTCTATTTTCTCTTCAAGAGTTATCTGAGCAGTATTGTAAAACAGGTCAAGATCTTCACGAAAAGCAGGACGATTGCCGGACTGTACCTCAGCATCGAACAATCCCAGCCATACGGGAAGAAGGCGGGGATCACTGCGGAGTACCTCCCTGAAGGTCCTGGCAGCAAGATCATACTGTTTCGTCTGCCGGTAAAGCTCGCCAAGGGTAAGACGAAGTTTCTCTTTTCCATCGCTCCGCTCAAGAAGCGCGCTCAAGGTACCTATCGCATCCTGGTAGCGGGTGAGCTTTATCTCCATGAGCAGCACCTGGGCCAGGGTTGTCTCGTTCTTTGGATCACGTTTTAAAATATCCTGAAAAGTGGCAAGCGCTTTCTCTGGCTGATCGGCTGCAAGATATTCCAGAGCAAGGGCGGCAAGTGGTTCTGTACTTCCCGGTTCAAGAGCGACAAGTTGTCGGGAAAGCTCAACAGCACGACTGTAATCATGCATCTGATGAGTTATTCCGGCAAACAACCTTAGATAATATTTGTTAGCGGGATTGAGCGTAACGCTTTTTTCGCTGTATAGACGGGCGGAATCGAGCACGCCAAGACCAATGTATGCTTTCGAGAGGGCATAATGAAGCGCTGCGTTTGATGGCTGAGCTGTCAGGAGCTTCCGATAACGGTCAACAGCTCCACGATACTCTCCTTTGGCGCTTTGTAGTGTCGCAGCAACAAGCTCTCTTTTCGTTGTTTCAGAAAGCGAATCTCGATCGGCGGCTTTACCAGAAAGAGAAGGGCGGGAGGAACAAGCCGAAAGGAATAGAAGGCAGAGAAGAGGTAATTTATCGATCAGGTTTCGCATCAAACAAGGAAGGTTCATAACTGTTGGCACCGGTTGAAAAACGGATAAACGCCTGATGGGTAGCAACCCGCCCCCTTGTAGTTCTTGTAAGATATCCTGCCTGAATAAGATATGGTTCATAAACCTCTTCAATGGTATCCCGCTCTTCGCCCACTGAGACGGCAAGAGAAGCAATCCCGACAGGACCACCATTGAATTTGTTAACGATAGTCTCCATGATTTTTTTATCCATATCATCAAGCCCCTCCTCATCAATTTCAAGACAGTCAAGGGTTTTTATAGCAATATCCCTGGTTATCAGCGATACGCCGTCAACCTGTGCAAAATCTCTGGCTCGCCTGAGCAGCCTGTTGGCAATACGGGGCGTCCCCCTTGAGCGTCCGGCAATTTCCGATGCAGCCTCACTATCAATGCCGATGCCAAGAATACCAGATGCCCTGATAATAATACCTTCAAGAAGTTCAGGAGCATAATAGTCAAATCGGCTGTTAATGCCGAACCTTGCCCTGAGGGGGGATGTCAGAAGTCCGGAACGAGTTGTAGCACCGACAAGAGTAAAGGGCTCGATACGCAACTGGACAGCCCTTGCAGAGGGACCGCTGTCAAGCATGATATCGATGCGAAAATCTTCCATGGCTGAATAGAGATACTCTTCCACCGTCGGCGGCATACGATGAATTTCGTCTATAAAGAGCACATCTCCTTTTTGCAACCCGGTCAGAAGTCCCGCAAGATTACCCGCCTTATCGAGCAGTGGACCTGAGGTGGACTTGATACTGCTCCCCATTTCGGAAGCGATAATATAGGCAAGTGTCGTTTTACCGAGACCTGGCGGCCCGGACAACAAGACATGGTCGAGTGCATCACCTCGCATTTTTGCCGCTGATATGAAGACTTTGAGGTTATCGGTCAGCCGCTGCTGGCCGGCAAAATCATTCATACAAAGCGGTCGTATCTGCTCCTCAATCCTCGACTCGACCGCATCGGGGGGAGTATTCAGTAATTCTATTCTCAAACAGAAAACATTACAGGTTGAACGGCAGTCAGTGCAGTCAGAGCTTTATTCGCGGATCTGCGACGGCATAGAGGACGTCCGCAAAAAGATTCCCGAGAACGATCAAAGAGCCGGAAATAAAGGTATTGGCAATAATCAGTGGATAATCTCTTGCAAAAATAGCCTCGACCGTTACTCTTCCCATTCCCGGAAAAGCAAAGATAACCTCAATAAACAAAGCTCCGCTGAAAATAAAGGGCAATGAACTTCCCATAAGGGTAATCACCGGCAAAAGGGCATTTCGAAGTGCGTGTTTGAAAATAACAACCTTTTCCGGTAACCCTTTGGCCCTGGCAGTACGGATATAGTCCTGGCGGATAACTTCAAGCATGCTTCCCCTGACATAGCGGGCAATACCGGCAGCCCCGTTGATGCTGAGCACCGTCACCGGCAACACAAGATGCCATAAACGGTCAAGAACAAACTCAACCGGGCCGAAACCCTCCGCACCAATTTCGTTCAGGCCTGATGCCGGAAAAAGAGGAAACTTCAGGGCAAAAAGAATAATCATCATCAAGGCAAACCAGAACTCCGGCATCGAATAGAAAAAGAGAGCGGTTACCGTAAGAAATCTGTCAAGAAAGGTATTCTGGCGAATCGCAGAGATAACTCCAATGAGAATCCCAAAAGTAAAATTTGCAACAAGTGTCAATAAGGCGATGGTCATGGTTATTGGAAGCGCTTCGGCAATCACATCAAAAACCGGCTGCTGGGCACGACTGAAACTCCGCCCGAAATCACCCTGCAGCACATTGGCAAGCCATTTCACATACTGGACAGGTACCGGATCGTTAAGACCATACTGGGCCCTGATCTGCTCGGCTACGTTTGGACTGATCCCCGGCTGAATAAAAAACGCAGCCGGATCGCCTGGAGCAAGCCTGATAATGAAAAACGTAAGGGTCAGTACTCCAAAAATCAGGGGGATGGCAATCAAAAACCTCTTAAAAAGATAACTCAGCATAAAAGTCTATAGTGCAACATTTGCCGAAGGGCGCAGCCTCCAGTCATCAATATTATAAAAAGTACCGGAAATATTGAGTTCCTCGCCCTCAATCCTTTTGCTGAATCCCTGAGTCTCCTTCATCCAGTAGAGAAAGGTGATCGGCTGATCGCGATGAAGAATCTCCTGATACTCAAGCCAGTAGGGCCTTGCACCTGTGGGATCCATTTTCTGTTTAGCCAGCTCACAGAGCTGATCCAAACGTGGATTCTGATAACCCGTAAAATTAAAGCGGCTCTTCTTGAGATCTGAACCCCAGACATCAAGAGGATCTATCTCCAGACCAATCGACCAGCCAGCCATCCATGCATCAAGCTTTCTCTGCTGAAGATTCTCAAAAAAGACATTTGATTCCTGAACATCAAGCTTGCAGTCAATACCGATAGAACGCAGATTCTGCTGAATAATAACACTTGCATAGTTTCTTCTTGCATTGCCCGAATTGGTATAGAGCACAAAACTGAACTTCCTGCCCTGTTTCTGCAGAATCCCATCCGGCCCGGGCTGCCAGCCTTCCGCATTCAGCAGGGCTGTAGCCTTTGCGGGATCAAAGGCATGAGGAGTAATCCGGTCATTATAAGCCCATTTCAGGGAAGGTGAAACATCAGTATTGCAGATAACACCATACTCTTTAAGATAGCCGTCGATGATCGCTTCGCGATCTATCGCCTGGGTAAGGGCGAGCCGAACTTTGGCAGAGCCAAAAAGAGGATGCGGCCTGACTCGACCGCTTTTGCGATACTCTTCCTGGTCGATATTAGACCAGCCAACATAGTCGTAAACTCTCAGACCGACTGTTTTGACATCAATCTGCTTATTTGCACGCAAAAGAGCGGTAAAATCCTCCGGCTTGATATTTTCAACCACATCCACTGCTCCTGTCTGAAGTTGCGCAAGCCGCACCGTGTAATCAGGCACAACCCTGAAAGTAATCTGCGGAATGTTCCCGGGCTTCGGAAGATTCGATTTCCGGCTTGAGGCCAGTACGATTTCCTGCTGCTGCTTCCAGTCTTTCAGGTGATAGGGACCAGCACCAAGCGGAGTGAGATTGAGGGGAGAGTGACGAAACTCATCCGGTTTGACATTTTTCCACTGGTGAGCAGGAAGGGGGGTTAGTGATGTATGGAAAAGAGCAAGATGTTCAGGAACCGGCTTGTAAAACCTGAAAACCAGGGTTGTATCATCAGGCGTCTCAATCGCCTTGTCAAAATCAACATGGCCCTTGTCAGCCCCAAGCAGCTCTGCAAGATACTGCTGACGGGCGCTTGCGATAACCGGATTACCATACAACTTGTAGGAAAACTTGAAATCTCCTGATACCACTGGTTGTCCATCATTCCAGAAGGCATCATTTCTGAGAATATAGGTGATGGATTTATGATCCTCCGCCATACGCCAGCTCTTTGCAAGGGCACCCTTCGGTGTTTTTTTCCCCTGACCTGGTGTTACGGCCCTCAGTTTTTTTTCAAGGGCAATGTAATTCACAAGCCCTGTTGCTGTGTCAAACTCACTCTGCAGAAGTGAGGGATAGATAAGTCCAATAATATTTCCCGAAGTCACGGAACTTCCAAGCACTGGATTAAGATAATCAGCATCGCCGAGCATGGCTATAACAAGGGTTGAATCCATAGCTCTTCCCCCATTGCCAGCTTGTCCAGAACCTCCATTGTGACGCCCGCAGGAAGAGAGTACCAACATCAACAATGCAAAAAACATGCAGCCAGCAAACCTGTCTGCAGCGGCGATCCTGTTTCTGCCTTTTTCAGTCATGACTATCATCTTCTGGTTTCTCGCTGTTGATCACATTGTTTATCCTTTCGGTCAGAGCTTCGGCTGCGACATAATTTGAGTATCGTTTCAAAAGGAAATTAAGGGCAACCACCTCAATAATGACGGTAATATTTTTACCGGGAAATATAGGTAATTCTACCAATGGAACTTCAACTCCGAGAATCTTTATAAATTTTGTATCCAATCCGAGCCTTTCATAAGCAATCTCTTTGTTCCATTCAAGCAGCTCGACAACAACCTGAACCTCCTTGACATCCCGAATTGCCCGGATACCAAAGTTGGCCCGCACATCAACAACGCCAAGACCCCGGATTTCCATAAAATGGTCGATAATATGGTTTCTTTTGGCCTGGAGTATCATCGACTCCCCTTTCCGGTGGATAATGACCACATCATCAGCCACAAGCCCATGCCCTCTTTCAACAAGATCAAGTGCAATCTCGGATTTCCCGAGACCGCTCCTGCCTGCAATCAGAACTCCTACACCGTAAACATCTACCATTGAGCCATGATACTGCTGGTATAGCGAAAACTGGTCATCAAGAAAGCCGGTAACAATATAGATGGTTTTCGTGGAGGAATATCGGGTAATATAGACAGGAATACCGGCATTGGTGGCCATATCGAGAAGATCCTCCGGCAGTTTGTTATTGCTGGTCAGAATAATGCATGGCATCTTGAATCGTACAAGATTTTGAAACACCCGCATTCTTTCTTTCTCCTCAAGGTGATTTAAAAATCTGGTCTCTGTATTACCGAAAATTTGAATCCGTTTGTAGGTAAAGAGGTTGGTAAAACCAGCAAGTGCAAGCCCCGGACGATGAAGATCACGCTCAAAAATGCGCCGTTTCTGTTCATCAACACTGTTCAGTCGCCGCAATTTGATATCGTGCTTCTGGCCGATAGTATTAAAAAAATAGGCGACCGTTATTGATCGCTTCTTTAATCCTTTTTGTTCGAGGTTCATGGTTTCAGCAATCGAGGTGTACATAAAACTACAGAAATCTCCGGGCGCTTCGCTGACGCCCGGCAGATTCTCTGAATGTGCTGTTATAGCGTTTTTTCCTTATACCTCAAAAGTTGCCGGCTCAAAGCCTCGACACAGGTGTCGATAGTCTGCTCGTATACAGCACCGGCTTCTTTGGCAACAAAAACATTTTGCGGCACGTGCACTGTTATCTCGGCAAGCTTGTTTTTTTCAAAGTCATTTTTCTGATGATCAAGAATGACGTGACAACTGATAATACCCGGAAAAACCCTGGTAAGCATAAGCACTGCGTTACGGGCATACTCTTCTATATCGGTATGATTATTTGAATGGCGTAGAGTAACCTTTACATTGACCGCATCATTGACGACAGCTTTTGTCATAATAACCTCCATTAAAATATGGTGAACGTAAGAAACAGAACCCCGGGGAAAAAATTATCCGGAGCCCACAAAAGATGTTCTATGCGTTGGGATGCGCTTTCCGGTAAACCTCCTTTAAGCGCTCAAAGGTAACGTGAGTATATATTTCAGTAGTTGAGAGATTGCTGTGCCCGAGCATTTCACTGACACTTTCAAGATCGGCGCCACTGTTTAACAGGTGAGTGGCAAATGTATGGCGCAGTAAATGTGGATTTTTCTTTTTCTGCTCAGTGACTGATACAAGATATTTTGAAGTCAATCTTTGGAGAAGCATGGGATAAAGTTTTTTGCCCCTTTTTGTTACAAAAACATACCGTAACTCTGCCGATTCCCCTTCCTCTTTCATTCTAAAGAAGTTTCTCCGGACTTCAAAATATTTTTTAAGCGCCTCGACTGCCGGCTGCCCTACAGGTACAATTCGCTGCTTTCTGCCTTTTCCTGTTAATTTAACATATCCCCGTTCAAGATCGAGAGATTCCACCGTCAAACCGATCAGTTCTGAAACACGAAGCCCGCTGGCATACAACAGTTCCAGAATACTACGGTCGCGCTCAAGGGCAAAGGATTCTTCAGAACTGCCAGGAAGCACCTCGTTAAACAGCTTTTCCGTCTGCTGTTCTGTTAAAAAACCGGGAACACGCTGCGGGTATTTTGGAGTAAGAAGAGAAGAAAAAAGAAAACTTTTTATATACCCGATTTCCTGCATGTACCGATAAAAGCTTTTAACCGATACAAGCTTTCTGGCAATTGATCGCTGCTGAATTCCCCTTTCGATCATGTCGCCTATAAAAAGCCTTACATCCAGTGCGGTTACCTGCTCTGGATTAAAACTGCTCAAATCGGCAACCCCGAAATGCCGCATGATAAAAGAGAAAAACTGAACAAGATCGGTTCTGTAAGCAATAACCGTATTCCACGACAAATTCTTGCGACTCTGAAGATTGCCGAGAAAGTCACTGACAGGAAGAGAGCATTCCAGGAAGGCAGGTAAACGATGTCGTGATGAATCCTTCATGAAAGTGCAACACAAACCAATTCCTCTCTTTCTCTTATGTAATATAAGTTATCCCTCTGGATCAGAAAATTGTTGAGGTGTGGCTTGTCAACACCTTTTTCCATCCAGTCGATATACACCAGGCGATCATTATGCCATACTTTAAGAACAGATCGCCATGACCCGGGCAAATCAGCCTGTTCATGCAGTGCGACAACCGTAAATTCACCCTTGACAATACATTCACAGCAAACCGTTTCAGAAATACCAACTCGCCGTAAAGCAAGACGCTCCTTGACCATGCCTTCCCTTACAATCTCAGGAAGAATAACCTTCTGCCGCACCTCCTCCTGGACGACATCCTCCCTGACAGCATTGACTTGAGCACTATCGAGATCAGGGAAAGGAAGGTCATTGCCAGTAACAGCATCAATAAACAAAAACTGCCTCTCGGGAAACCCTCCAAAAACAGAAGATTGAGAAACAAGAAACTTATCATTGAGGTTAGCAACAAAACCAATATCGGGTCGAGACCATACCACTCCGCCCGTCCTGAAATCAATCGCCCAAATTCCTTTATGCTCAGGGCTTTGCGGCTGGCAGGCATAACAGTAACCAAGATTTTTACCGGTTGTTTCAAGCCCTGTAAACCAGCCTTCACCTGCAGGATCCGGCGGAAAATGGCCCGTCAGGAGATAATCATTAAGCAACACCTGTCCATTCACCGTATCAATACAAAAAAAGAGTGCTTGCCTTTCAGCAGCAAAACGCTTTTGCCCGATAAGGTCACCGTTTTCCGTGAACATCAGTTGCCAGACAAGAGCTCCAGAACCTGCATTATACTGCCAGCGTTGAGAGAGCAGCCCTTCGTTCTTCTTCATTGCCTTGTCATTTTAAAGATATTCACCGCAACGTCCTTGGAACCTCCGATATATTTTTTCGGAAATGAAGTTATTGAAAAATTATTTTCCGCAGCCAACTCAAGAAACTGCTCGGCAAGCCTCCTCCGGGGATCAGCAATGTATGCTACGCCGCCCGGTTTAAGCAGTTTGTCGATGGCAGTAACAATTGGCAGCAAATTCACCCGTTCATAAAGCACATCAGCCGCAAATAACAGGTCAAATTGTTCATCGCACTGCACAAGCCGCCAGTCGAGGCGCTCACAAGCAAGATGCACCCCGTTTTTCAAGCTATTGTACCGGGCAAAACGCAGTGCTTCAAGAGAGTAGTCGGTAGCCAGAACATTGGCACCGTTCCATGCCGCGACAATCGAAGCCATGCCAACTCCAGCGCCTATCTCAATTACGCGTTGCCCCTGAAGGGCCAGTTCATCAGCAATAAATGAGGAAAGGGTTATCGCTGACGGCCATATTTCTGCCCAATAGGGCATCTGCTCATCTTTGATGAACTCTTCGGGTGATATTCGGTCAAGAAGCGCATAACTGTCAAGCACACTTAAAAAACTGAACGAGTGCCCTCCGAACGTATAGTGCGTTTCAGTAAGATCATACTCCGCCTCCAGCGCTTTATAAAGCAGCGGAAGCTCCAAATTCTCCCCTTCCCGGGATACCAGCATAATTCCCAACTTTTTTCTTGAAGAAATGACATCACAAAAGTCAATCGAATTTACCGAAAAATCGCAATGGATTTCTATTTTGCATCGAAAAGAGCACTTTTAACCAGGTAAAAAAACGATACAACAACAACTCAACCCCGACAAACGATGAAAAAAGAGATTCTGGAACTTTTCGACAATACCTACCCCGACAGAAACTACACGATTGAAATCGTCAATCCCGAGTTTACGTCAGTCTGCCCTATTACCGGGCTGCCGGATTTTGGTACTATTATCATTCGATATGTACCTGATAAATCCTGCATAGAGCTCAAATCACTGAAATACTATTTTCTTGAGTTCCGCAACGCTGGCATCTTTTATGAAAATATAACCAACAGGATCCTTGATGACCTTGTCGGCCTCCTTCAGCCAAGATCACTCACGGTCATCACCGAATGGAAAGCAAGGGGCGGAATAACGGAAACCGTCACGGTCAACTACAGCGCAGCATGTTGAAACCCTCAACAAAAAAGCCTCAGAGTGCTTCTCTGAGGCTTTTTTGTTGACATTAAAACGTAAAAGAGGTGGCTTATATCAGAGCTTCTGGTTCATATAGATCATGATATCCTTCGCTTCTGCAACCGTAATACCCGAGCCTGGAGTTGCCTGCATACGATTAACAATCACATCAATTTTCCCGGTCTTCTTGTACTTGGTTCTAAACGCATCCATCGTCGATTCCTGGGTATGACAGATGTTGCACTTCGCAACCCAAAGTGCCTTGGCTGCATTAAAATCAAAACCGGCAGGTGCCAGCGGAACATTTGCCGATAAAACGGGCTTTTCGAGATAGGCTTTCAATTCATCAACAGAACGAATGTATTTTCCGTCCATCATCGTCGTGCGACCAGTGGTTGACATCAATATGCCTGAAGGCCTGAACCATAGAGAGGCAAACATGACGGCAATAATAGCAATTATACTGAGCGGAAAACTTAAAAACCACTTGGTACTGATTCTGGCCGACATTTTGCCAAGTCCCATAATAGTGAGCGAAGCAAAAAGAATCAGTGAAATCCACCCGGCAAAAGAACCTAAAGGGCTTGCAAATATGGAGATATTTTCGGCCGGAAGTTTATATCCGGTTAACAATGACAACCCGAAAAACAATGACCCCATTAAGACAGCGCCGCCTGCTGCTAATGCGAGCAGCTTACCATTTGATTTGTTGTCCATGACAGGTAATGAATTAGGTGTTAGTGGCTTAACCCAAAAGATTATGGAGTAAGATAAGCATAAATAGTAAAGACGACAAACAGAAAGCTTAAAAAAGCTTTCTGTTTAAAAAAACAGATTTGGCTTTACTGCTGACAATCAAGAAAAAACATCATTTGTAACTCATGAAATTTTTTCGAATACTGCAAAAAAATGCAACAATTTTCACCCGAATCGTTTTCTCTCATGATCACCACAGCCAGCACTATTATTGATTTCGAAAAAGCAGAACGCGATTTCATGTTTCTTCTCCTTTGCTTTCAGGAGGTACTCCGCGACCTTGGAGAAAGTGAACTGGCTGAACACCTTCCCTGGCAGAATGCGAGTATGCCTCTTGAACACTATCCTGATTCCGAGCGCGCTCTTCAGGCATTTTCCATTTTTTTTCAGCTTCTCAACATGGCGGAAGAGAACTCAACCGCACAGAACCGTCGTGCATTTGAGGCTGAGCATGGGTTATCGCATCTTACCGGACTCTGGGGAAAAACACTTCTGCGCTTCCGTGAACTTGGAATTCCAGAAACAACGATTTGTAACCTCCTTCCTGAGGTTTCGATAGAAGCAGTGCTGACCGCACATCCGACCGAAGCCAAACGAAAAACAGTACTGGAACAGCACCGTCAACTTTACCTGCTTCTGGTTCAACGGGAAAACCAGATGTGGACTCCCCTTGAACAGATCGACATCCGCAACGAAATTAAAGTTGTCATGGAAAGGCTCTGGAGAACAGGCGAGATTCTCTATGAAAAACCTGATGTCTCTGATGAACGGAGAAATGTGATTCACTATCTCTTCAATATTTTCCCTGAAGTTCTGCCCATGCTCGACAAGCGGCTCCAGCAGGCATGGAAAGAGAGCGGCTTCAATACAGCAAAACTTTTGAACCCCCTTATGCTGCCTCACCTCAGTTTCGGCAGTTGGGTGGGCGGTGATCGGGATGGACATCCACTGGTTACCGCCGGGGTAACAGAAGAGACTCTGGTCGACATGCGCGGCAATGCACTGAAACTAGTGTTGCGTCATCTCAGGGAACTCGCATCAAAATTAAGCCTCTCCGAAAGACTTCAGTCTCCGGGAGAGTTGCTTTCCAGGCGTATCGCTACCCTCAGCAGTAAACTTGGAGATGCAGGCTCTGCGGCACTCAAAAGAAATCGCCGTGAACCCTGGCGTCAGTTTCTGAACCTGATGATTGCCTCTCTTCCTCTTGAAACCGATGCGTTGGGCAGTATTCGTATCAGTGATGAACCTTTTCGCTACGTTACTTCGGATGAACTGCTTGACGATCTCACGCTCCTGCGACAATCACTGCTTGACGTTGGAGCACAGCATATCGCAGACACGCAGGTCACTCCGGTTTACCGGATTGTGCAGACCTTCGGGTTTCATCTCGGCACCCTTGATATCCGTCAGAACAGCCAGGTTCACGAACTTGCACTCTCTCAGCTCATGAGCGCAGCAGGCATGAATGGCGGCGATTTTCTGGAATGGGATGAAGCTGCAAGACTGGCCTTTCTTGATCAGGAGCTACAGTCACCCCGGCCATTTACCCATCCTGACATGACTGTGGGCGCAGAAGCTGAAGCAGTACTTGCCTGCTACCGGGTCTTGCTGAACCATAGCAAACAGTATGGTACCGGCGGACTCGGATCCCTTATTGTGAGCATGACCAGAAACGTCTCCGACCTTCTCGTTGTCTATCTTTTTGCCAGGGAAGTCGGCTTGATGACCCCGACCGATGAGGGCGACGCCTGCATTCTCCCTGTCGTCCCTCTCTTTGAAACCATTAATGACCTGAAAAAAAGTCCGGCAATTCTCCAGGAATTTCTCTGCCACCCCGTCACACAGCGCAGCCTCGAATTCCGAAAAAAGAAGAGCGGCAAAGCAAGAAAGGTGCAGCAGGTCATGATCGGATACAGTGACAGCAATAAAGATGGCGGTATTTTTTCAAGTATCTGGACACTCTTCCGCGCCCAGGAAGCATTGCTCAAGGCGGGCAAGGAGCACGAAACCGATATCCTCTTTTTTCATGGAAGAGGCGGAAGCATCAGCCGGGGAGCAGGCCCGACTCACCGCTTCATCAAGGCACAGCCTTTTGGATCGTTCAGAGCTGGAATGTGCTTTACCGAGCAGGGCGAAACTATTGCACAGAAGTATGCCAACCGTATCAGCGCCGTCTATAATCTTGAGCTCTTCATGGCCGGAGCGGCTGGCGCCCTGATCAGACAACACAAGAGCGATAACAGGCCCCACCCTCTCGAACCGGTTATGGACATGTTGTCAGAAAAAAGTAATTCTGCTTACCGTGAGTTAATCGAAACTGAAGGGTTTCTCACTTTTTTCCGGGAAGCCACCCCTATTGATATTATAGAATCGACCAGAATTGGATCCCGACCTGCTCGAAGAAGCGGCAAAACAAGCCTTGATGACCTGCGCGCCATTCCCTGGGTGTTCAGTTGGAACCAGGCTCGCTTCTCCATTTCAGGCTGGTACGGAGTTGGCTCCGCCCTTGAGTATCTTCAAGCAAGCACTCCGAAAACTTTTGAAGAGATCCGTGCCCGCAGCCACGAATGGCCTCCGATTCGCTACATTATCAGCAATGCAGACACCAGCCTGGCATCAGCCAATCTTGATATTATGCGCCAATACGCCTCTCTCGTCAGTGATATCGCCATTCGGGAACGAGTTCTCGGCATGATTGAGGCCGAATACCATCGGACAAAAACACTTATTGATCTGCTTTTTGCCAAGCCCCTTGAAACCCAGCGTCTCAATGTCAATAAATTCATTACACCCCGTCGGGAAGGGCTTGACAAGCTGCACCAGCAGCAAATAACGCTGCTCCGGCAATGGAGAGAGCTACAGCATTCAGGAAAACAGGAAGAGGCTGAGAAGCTCCTGATGGAACTCTTTCTGACCGTCAACGCCATTTCGGGAGGATTGCGAACAACAGGATAGGTCACAATGGATAAGAGGGCGGTTTATGACAAGAAAAGCAATGAAAGAAATATTTACGTATTCTGAATATTTACCTACCTTGCGTATAAATACCGAAATTATCCAATTTATCAGCCATGCTCTCAACACTCAACGCTGCAGCACTGATCGGCATTGATGCCATGAAGGTTACTGTCGAAATCAATGTTACTGCCGGAATACCATCCTTTACCGTGGTAGGTCTGCCGGACAATGCTATCAGAGAGAGCCGGGAGAGGATACTGACGGCAATCAGAAACTCAGGGTTTACTATGCCGCCGAAAAAAATTACCGTTAACCTGGCTCCCGCTGACATAAAAAAGGAAGGAACGGCATTTGATCTCCCGATTGCCATCGGACTGCTTGGTTCGCTTGATCTTGTCAGTAACCGCTTTAAAGATACCCTGATTATGGGAGAACTGGCTCTTGATGGCTCTCTGAGAAGAATAAGCGGAGCGCTCCCGGTAGCAATTATGGCAGGAAAAGAGCGAATAAAACGACTGATTGTGCCATTGGCAAATGCGGCTGAAGCGGCTGTAGCTGCTTCAGCGTCAAGTTCCTGCATTGAGGTTTTCGGCGTTGAAAGCCTCAATGAGACGGTCGCTCTGATGGGAGAAAAATGTATGCAAGCACCGGTGCGGGTTAATGTCGCAGAGTTGTTTGAGGGAGAGCAGGACTATCCGGTTGATTTTGCTGATATCAAGGGACAGGGAGCGGCAAAAAAAGCGCTTGAAATTGCGGCGGCGGGAGGACATAACGTCATAATGATCGGCCCTCCCGGCAGCGGAAAAACGATGCTGGCAAAAGGGTTGCCTGGCATTCTCCCCCCTCTCGGCTTTGAAGAGTCGCTTGAAACCACAAAAATCTACTCGGTTGCAAACCTGCTTGAAAAAGATCGGCCTCTCATGGTGACGCGACCGTTCCGCAGCCCGCACCACACAACCAGCAATGTTGCACTGATTGGGGGAGGCGCAACAGCCAAACCAGGCGAGGTCAGCCTTGCCCACAACGGCATTCTCTTTCTCGACGAACTGCCCGAATTCAGCCGAAATGCCCTTGAAGTGCTCCGCCAGCCGCTTGAAGAGCGGGAGGTCACCGTCTCAAGAATTTCTATTACCGCAAAGTATCCTGCGGGATTCATGCTGATTGCCGCCATGAATCCAAGTCCTGCCGGTGCTCTGAAAGACCGTGACGGCAACCTGACCGCCCCGCCCCGGCAGATTCAGCGTTATCTTTCAAAGATTTCAGGCCCGCTGCTTGACCGTATCGATATTCACATCGACGTGCCTAAAGTTCAAAATTCCGACCTTTTTACCTCTTCAACTGCCGAAAACTCAGCAGTAATCCGCCTGAGGGTTATAGCAGCCCGAAACATCCAGCAGAAGCGATTTTCCTCAATAACATCACCCAAAATTTATACCAATGCCCAGATGAGCTCCCGACAAATCAAGAGCTTCTGCCGTCTCGATCGGGATAGCTCGCAAAAGCTCATGGAGGCCATGAACCGCATGAACCTTTCTGCCCGGGCCCACGACCGAATCCTCAAGGTGAGCCGTACCATCGCCGACCTGGACAGTTCGGAACATATTGCCATGAAACACCTCATCCAGGGCATTCAGTATCGCAATCTTGACAGGGATTTCTGGAGCTTCTGAAACGAAACTGATCAAAGTATAGAGGTTAGATCTTTCATAAAGCAGCACCCGACGCGGAAGATTCCTCTTGTCTGCCTATATTTGCCATTATTTACAGATTCCGCTACCTCCTTTAACCAAAACATGTCAAGGAGACTCTTCATGAATGAAAGGGGAAAATTCAGTTACGCCTTGCTGCTTGCTGGCTCACTCTGCACTGCAGTCCCCAGCTTTGCCGCAGAAACGGTTGAGACGCGCATAAACCGTCTTGAGCAGGAACTTGCTGATTTAAAAACACAGGTTAACACCAAAAGCACCGTCAATCCGGAGCAACCCGCAACGACACAAAAAGCCGAATCACCTTCAGCACCTCTGGTCTCAACCGGCTCGGGGACAAAAATTCAGTTCTACGGCTTTACCCGATTCGACGCATCGTATGATACCGGAAAAATTAATCCCGGCAACATCGCACTATGGGTGCGTCCTGAAGGAATAAATAATAATGATGCTGAATGGAACCTTACCGCAGGCGCAACAAGGCTCGGGCTGAATCTCAGCGGCCCTGATACCGAGAGCATGAAGCTTACAGGCAACATTGAATTTGATTTTCTCACCAGCGTTTCGACTGAAAACAACCAGACACCCCGTCTGCGTCACGGCTATCTTAAGGCTTACTGGCCAGCTTCTGACTTCAGCATTATCGCCGGACAAACATGGGATGTCATCTCCTCCCTCATCCCTTTTGTGGATGATCCTGCCCTTATGTTGGATGCTGGGAATATCGGATCCCGCCATGCCCAATTGCGTCTTACCAAAGGGTTTACATCAGGGAAAAAAGGCCATGGTGAACTGGCAGTTGCCGCGTCAAGAACAATCGGGGAGTCAAACAGTTGGGGTGAGACATGGAATACCGACACTGGAAAGGATGCCGCCATACCGACTATCCAGGGAAGAATCGCATATTCGGCGCCGCTTCTTGTCGACAATCAGCCTGCAACCCTTGCGCTATCAGGTCATTACGGCCAAGAGGAGTGGGATACCGATAAAACAGGCACTCATAAAACCCTTGATTCATGGTCATGCAACTTGGAACTGGCCATGCCTCTCTGCCCGAAAATGACCCTTGCCGGGGAATACTTTACCGGTTCCAACCTTGATGACTACTTTGGTGGAGTCGGTCAGGGAGTAAACAGCAGTTCAAAGGCAGACCTCAGAGAAATCCGATCAAATGGTGGGTGGGCAGCACTCAGGTTCATCGCAAACCCTTCTACCACTTTCAGTATCGGTGCAGGCATAGATAACCCGAACGATAACGACCTCACGGCTATGGTCGATGCACGCTTAAAAAACCAGACCATTTTTGCCAGTGTCATCAATAAAATAACACCGAGTTTTATCCTTGGTCTGCAGATCTCAGAGTGGCGAACCGACTACAAAAATGATGCTGACAGTAAAGCCGTCCGGGCTCAAACCTCACTGACCTATAAGTTTTAAGCAAAAACATTTATAGGCAACATGAAAAGATCTTGCCAGATAATTTTAATACTCTTCCCCGAGCAGACCATCGGGGAAGAGATAAAAAGTCAGTTGATATTAACCTCACAAGGCATCACCGCAAGGATATGAAGCTGACCCGTACTCGTCAGCATCTCATAAAAAGCCGCCATTGAGGAAAATTGCCTCCGGGGAACAATTTCATGCAGCAACTGTTTTTTGAGGGCAACCACCACCCTCTCGGAAAAACTGGCATTATTACCTTGCAAAAGAGATTCATACCAGCTTTTCTGCACCGGATACAGCAAGATTTTCGGCTTTTTGGTCATATCAATTTTGGCAAGAAGCTGGGCGGCATGAAGAGCCTCAAAAAGTCCGCCGGTACGATCAACCAGGCCAGCCTTCAACGCTCGGCTCCCGGTCCAGACCCTTCCTCCAGCGACCGAATCAACTTGCATAATCGACATCCTTCTCGACACGGCAACCTTCCTGACAAAGTCATCATACACCTCGCCTGATGCCGCGACAAATTTATTATACGCCTCGCCTTCAAGCGGCTTGAACGGGGTGTCGGCATCGGCATAGCGACCTCGCGTTACAACATCGCGACCAAGCCCGATTTTTTCAGCAAGTCCGCTGAAGTTTGGTTTAAGAGCATAAACACCAATCGAACCCGTAATGGTAAGCGGCTCAGCAAAAATGGTTTTCCCTGCAAGAGCTGTCATATAACCCCCGGATGCTGCAACACCTGACATGGAGACCACAAGAGGTTTTTTCACTGCAGCAGAATCAAGCATCTGCAACATATCAGCCGATGCAAGCGCATCGCCACCGGGGCTGTCAATGCGCAGCACCAGCGCTTTGACTTTTTTGTTTTCCAGAGCGGCGTCAAGAGAATTTTTGAGTGTTTCAACATCAATACCTTCACTCAACTCCCCGGCAGAACGAACAATCGTACCAGACATGGTAATCACCGCAAGAGCTTCATCAGTCGTTGACTTCCGGGGCCATGGAACAGCAGAACGATACTCAGATGCGCTTACAAACGCATCGTTATCACTGGTGAGTTCCTTTCCGGTAACTTTCCGGGTCAACGACCGCTGTAACTCCCAGTATGAGGAGATGCCGTCAATCAGTCCGAGCGTTTGAGCTTTTGTTGCTGAAAGCAGCGCATCATTGTTGATAATCGCTTCAAAAGCGTTTCGGCTGATTTTCCGCCGCGTCGAGACGTAAGCGAGATAATCATTATAGACCTCATCAAGCAAGGCATTGATCTGCTCGAAGTACTCTTTGCTTGCTCCGGTTCTGACAAAAGGCTCAATGCCGCTCTTGTACTTTTTCCACTGTGCGGCCTGAACCTGAACACCTATCTTTCCAAGCGGAGTCGTGTAAAAAAGAGACTCTGCCTTCAGACCATCAAGAAGAAGGTAACCGCCTCGCTCCACTATAATGGAATCGCATGACGCGGCAAGGAGATAATCGCTGTCTTCGCCGGAACGAAGAAAAGCCGTGACTTTTTTCCCCCTTTTTCGAACCTTTTCAACGGCTTCCCGTACTTCAGTTATCTTTGCGGGAGTTGTATGCAGTCCTCCTATATCAAGAAGCACCTCCCTTACCCGATCGTCAGTTGCTGCTTGATCAAGCACAAACAGCACCTCCTGAAGAGAGAGCGGCCCTCTGGATGGCATAAAGGGCAGTGAGGTACTTTCATTGCGAATTTCATCAAGCCCTCCGCTGAGAGGCAAGATCAGCACAAAGCGATCGGGAATGGAATGGGAAGAGCGAAGCCCCCAGAACAATCCGGCTATAAGCAAAAGCGGGATAATAAGGAGAGCAAGGCAACCGTTACGAAAACATCCCCCTCTCTTTGTTGGTGTCTGCGAATTATTCATAAAGAAGACAACTTGCCTGGTGGCCATTATTATTAAGGTTCCGAAGTTTTGGCTCCCTGTGCCGGCACTCCGCTGTTGCCACAGGACATCGTGGATGAAAACTGCAGCCGGAAGGGATATGCAGAGGTCCCGGTAAATCGCCGTTCAACAGAATCCTCTCTTTTTTGCTGCCGGGTTCAGGATTGGGAATGGCTGAGAGAAGAGCTCTGGTGTAAGGATGTTTTGGGTTGGTATAGAGTTCAGTGGAGTCTGCAATTTCAACGATCTTGCCAAGATACATGACGGCAACCCTGTCGGAAATGTATTCAACAACCGAAAGATCGTGCGCAATAAAGAGATAGGTCAATCCAAGATCACGCTGAAGATCCTTGAGTAAATTGATAATCTGTGACTGAATTGAGACATCAAGCGCCGAAACCGGCTCATCACAGATAATGAACTTCGGATTGACCGCAATAGCCCGTGCAATTCCAATCCGCTGCCGTTGTCCTCCTGAAAACTCATGGGGATAACGGTTGAAATATTCCCTGGTCAAGCCAACAACATCAAGCAGCTCCTCAATCCGCTTTCGGGCAGCCTCTCCCCGGCCGATACCATGAATCAGCAAAACCTCTCCAAGCATCTGCCCGACAGTCAGACGAGGGTTCAGCGATCCGAAAGGATCCTGAAAAATCATCTGCATCTCTTTACGAAGGGAACGGAACTCACGATTGCCGATACCGGAAATCTCCCGCCCTTCAAACGATATTTTGCCGGTTACAACAGGATGGCCAAGACGAATCAGGGCTCTGCCAAGAGTTGTTTTTCCGCAACCCGATTCACCAACAAGACCGAGCGTCTCTCCCCGGTAAACGTCAAAAGAGACTCCGTTAACAACTTGTATCGGAAGAGGTTTACCCAGAAACCCGCTTTTTCTGCCGGGAAAATGAACCCGTAAGTCGCTGACCGACAGTAACCGCCCTTGATCCTTCATCTCTCGCTGAATGCTGTTTATCGTTTTTATTTATTATTATAATAAAACCATTGAGAATCTACCATAACAAACCCTTTGTTCCACTCCTGCTCTTGCCATTGCACACTGAACCATCACATACAGGAACGCTTTACGTTGTTGCAACGCCTCTTGGCAATCTCGAAGATATTACCCTGAGAGCGATAAAAATCCTGAAAGAATCCGGGGCAATTGCCTGTGAAGATACTCGGCGGGCATCAATTTTGCTGAAGCATCTTGAAATTACCGGAAAAAAACTTGTCAGTTACCACAACTACAACGAACCAAAAGCAATCGGGCAAATTATTGCTCTGCTCGAAGAGGGTACTGATGTCTCACTCATTACCGATGCAGGAACTCCCGTTATCAGTGACCCCGGTTATGCGCTTCTGCATGCCTTGCATGAACAAAATCTTCCGGTTATTCCAATTCCGGGCCCAAGTGCGCTGACAGCCGCACTGTCGGTTTGCCCTCTTCCTGTCAACAATTTTTTTTTCGCAGGCTTTCTTCCTCACAAAAAAGGACGGAAAAGCCGTCTTGAATATCTTGTAGCGCTGCAGGTCTCTTTTGTCCTTTATGAATCCCCCTATAGAATTATCAAGCTCCTCGACGAACTCAACAGCCTCATTCCTGATGCGCAGATCTTCATTGGACGGGAGATGACAAAAATATATGAGGAGTATCTTACAGGAACTCTTGACGAGCTTCGCCAACAGCTTGCCGATGGAAAAACAAGAGGCGAGTTTGTCATTATTGTCCATCCAGCCGGAAAAAAAACAACCAAATCAGAAGAGAACCATGCAGATCATTACTGACCCCGGTCAGATGCAGGCCATCGCTGAAAAACTGCGACTTAACCGTCAGCTTATCGGCGTCGTCCTGACCATGGGCGCATTGCACGAAGGACATCTCAGCCTTGTAAAACTTGCCCGAAAAAGCGCAGGAATTGTCATTCTCACCATTTTTGTAAACCCCCGGCAGTTTGGACCAACTGAAGATCTCCATCGTTACCCAAGACCTATTGAGCAAGACATTGCTCTTGCCAAATCAGCAGATGTCGACTACCTTTTTGCTCCTGAAGCTGGAAGCATCTACCCCGAACACTATCAGACCACTCTGGAGTGCGGAGACCTGGCTGAACGGTTTGAGGGCGAGCAGCGGCCTGGCCATTTTAACGGAGTGGCGACGGTTGTTACGAAACTCTTCAACATTACGAAACCACATATCGCTATTTTTGGTGAAAAGGATGCACAGCAACTCGCTGTTATCCGTCAGCTTGTCGCTGATCTCAATATGGACATTACCATTGTTGCGGCACCCACTGTCAGGGAAGAAAACGGACTGGCGGTAAGTTCAAGAAATACCTATCTCTCAAGCCAGGAGCGGAGTGCGGCGGGCATTATTTATCAGGGGATCTGCCATGCTGAAAAACGTATCGCAGCACAGGAATATAACCTTCAGTCCATTACTGCAGAAATAAAGGAGATGATCAGCTCTACTCCCGGACTCAGCCCTGCTTATGTCTGTTTTGTTAATGAAACGACGTTTGAACCGGTTGAAACCGCTGAAAAGGGCAAGGTGTACCGTCTGCTTCTGGCCGTCCATGCAGGGAATGTCCGGCTGATCGATAACGGAAAGATATGTACGTGATGGCAGGCTGAGAACAATGTACCGGAAGAGAATTTTTTATATTATATTGCAAAACATACTTATTGCTTGAAAAACCGGGCAACATTTTTATCACAATTTACAACACAATTTACATGATTGTTAACAAAGCAATTGATCTTGGTCAGGGCAAGATAATCTCGATTGAGACCGGCAAAATGGCAAAACAGGCCGACGGTGCTGTAGTTGTCCGCCTTGGCGACACTATGGTGATTGCAACGGTTGTATCAAGCAAAAAGACGCCTCCACCCAACCAGGACTTCTTCCCGCTCCAGGTGGAATACCGCGAAAAATATTCGGCTGCCGGCAAGTTTCCCGGAGGTTTTTTCAAACGTGAAAGCCGTCCCTCCGAAAAAGAGATTCTTTCAGCACGACTTATCGATCGTGCCCTCCGGCCGCTTTTTCCTGACGGCTACCTTTATGAAACCCAGATCATCATAACCGTTATCTCTTCCGACCAGGTCAATGATGCCGACGTACTCGGTGGACTGGCTGCGTCTGCCGCCATTATGGTATCCGACATTCCTTTCCGGAACCCTATGTCCGAAGTCAGAGTAGGCAGAATCAATGGTCTCTATATCATCAATCCTGACATCAACGAGCTGCTGGAAAGTGACATTGATATCTGTATTGGCGGCACCAATGATACCATTTGTATGCTTGAAGGCGAAATGAAGGAGATTTCCGAAGCCGAAATGGTTGAAGCTATCCGGTTCGGTCATACAGCAATCCGCAAACTCTGTGCTCTTCAAAGCGAAATTGCTGAGGAAGTAGCAAAACCGCAGCGCCCCTTTACCCCGACAGCAATACCAGCCGAGCTTACCGAAGTGATTCGCGGGCTCTGCGAAACACGTCTGAAAGAGCTCGCCTATACGCCGCTTGCAAAGGAAGAACGGGCAGATCAAACCGCCCTCATCTACCATGAAATCATCGATGCAACCCTTGAACACTTCAAAGCAGCAATCAGCAGCGAGGATATTCAGGCCGACGCTTCGAAAGCACTCTGCCTGAACCCGCATATCATCGAAGAGCAGATTCATGCGGTTGAAAAAAGAGTGATGCGCCACATGATTCTTGACGATGCAAAACGACTTGACGGCAGAGCGCTTGATCAGGTACGCCCTATCAGTATTGAACTTGGCATCATCCCGAGAGCCCACGGTTCCGCCCTCTTCACCAGAGGTGAAACGCAGGCGCTTGTCACCATTACTCTCGGCACAAAAAAAGATGCTCAATCAGTTGATACACTGACCAACAGTGCTGACAAAACATTTTTCCTCCACTACAACTTCCCGCCTTTCAGCGTTGGAGAGTGCGGAAGGCTTGGCAGCATCGGACGCCGGGAGATTGGACACGGCAATCTTGCCGAACGCTCCATCAAGATGGTAGCCCCTTCACAGGCGGAGTTTCCCTACACCATCCGCATCGTCTCTGACATTCTTGAATCGAACGGTTCTTCATCGATGGCTTCGGTCTGCGGTGGAACACTCGCCCTCATGGATGGCGGTGTACCAATCAAAAAACCAGTCTCCGGTATCGCCATGGGATTGATCAAGGAAGGATCATCCTATGCTGTGCTCTCTGATATTCTCGGTAACGAAGATCACCTCGGAGATATGGATTTCAAGGTATCAGGCACCAAAGACGGTATTACCGCCTGCCAGATGGACATCAAGATTGACGGGCTTGACTATCACATACTTGAAACCGCTCTTGAGCAGGCACGCAGAGGACGGCTTCACATTCTGGGCGAAATGGAAAAAGCAATCTCCTCAACCAGAAACGAGCTTGCCAACTTTGCTCCAAAACTGACTACCATCAAGGTGCCTGTTGACTGTATCGGCATGATCATCGGAAAAGGTGGAGAGACCATTCGCAGCATTACCGAAGAGACCGGCGCTGAAATCAATATTGATGACGACGGAACCGTCACCATCGCCTGCTCGACCAGTGAGGGCACAAACGCTGCCTTGGCCACCATCAAAAGTCTTACCGCCAAACCTGAGGTCGGCACCATCTATATTGGCAAGGTGCGAGATATTCGTGATGAGCTTGGCGCCTTTGTGGAATTCCTTCCCAAAACTGACGGTTTGGTCCACATCTCCGAGATATCGACCACAAGAGTGACGAAGGTGAGTGATCACCTGAAAATCGGAGAGAAAGTAAAGGTCAAGCTGGTGGATGTCCGCAAGGATCCCCGTACCGGAAAAACCAAGTTTGCCCTCTCAATCAAGGCCGTTGACCAGGAGAAACCAAAAGAAAGCAACGCAGAAAGTAACTAAACACAACAATACTGAAAAAGCAGTACAGGTCACACTGTACTGCTTTTTTTATTTCGCTTATATACCCATGAAGTACGATTTCTCGTCCATAGAAGCAAAATGGCAGGCCTGGTGGCAGCAGCAGGAGACCTTCACTACCGGAGACGATGCCGGTAAACCAAAATACTATGTGCTCGACATGTTCCCCTACCCCAGCGGTACCGGGCTCCATGTCGGCCATCTTGAAGGATATACCGCTTCGGATATTGTGGCCCGCTACAAACGGAGTTGCGGCTATAATGTACTCCACCCGATGGGATGGGATGCCTTTGGACTTCCTGCGGAACAGTTTGCCATTAAAACTGGCACTCACCCGAAAACCACCACAGAAGAGAATATCCGGAGTTTCAAGGGAACCCTGCAGGCTATGGGCTTCTCCTACGACTGGTCACGGGAAATCAATACCACCAATCCCGGATACTTCAAATGGACACAGTGGATTTTTCTGAAGCTTTACGAGATGGGACTGGCCTAT
Source organism: uncultured Chlorobiaceae bacterium (assembly GCA_903887845.1). Classification (GTDB taxonomy): domain Bacteria; phylum Bacteroidota; class Chlorobiia; order Chlorobiales; family Chlorobiaceae; genus Chlorobium. Next base: position 18,656 of record CAISRC010000009.1, on the reverse strand, counting down.
ATGTCGGAAGTGGACGTCAACTGGTGCGAAGAGCTGAAAACCGTTCTTGCCAATGAAGAGGTCGATGAAAAGATTGCTGATGGTTATACCGTTGTGCGTCGCCCTCTGCGGCAGTGGGTATTGAAAATCACCGCCTATGCCGACCGCCTGCTTGCTGATCTTGACGAACTTGAATGGCCCGAAAATGTCAAGCAGATGCAGCGCAACTGGATTGGCCGTTCGGAAGGTGTTGAAATTGACTTTGAACTTCGCTGCCATAACAAAACACTGAGAGTCTACACAACCAGACCAGACACCCTTTTCGGTGCCACTTATCTGGTTATTTCACCAGAACATCCTTTTGCCGAAAAACTGGCCACCGCACAGCAATTGGTGGAAGTGAAAAACTATATCAGTCAGGCAAAGCTGAAAACCGAGCTTGAGCGGACCGGCCTGCAGAAAGAGAAAGCAGGAGTTTTTACCGGATCTTATGCCATCAACCCGGCAACAGGCGAACCACTGCCTGTCTGGATTTCCGACTTTGTGCTGATCAGCTACGGTACAGGAGCCATCATGTCAGTTCCGGCGCATGACAGCCGCGACTGGGAGTTTGCCAAACAGTACAACCTGCCCATCATCGAGGTTATCAAAAGCCCGCATGATGTCGAAGAGAGTGTTTTTGAAGATAAAAACAGTATTTGCGTCAACTCCTCCAACAGTGAAATTTCGCTTGACGGACTTGCCTTCGCTGAAGCATTTGAGCGAATGGCTTCATGGCTCGAAACAAAGAGTGTTGGCACAAGAAAGGTGAACTATAAACTGCGCGACTGGATCTTCAGCCGTCAGCGTTACTGGGGAGAACCGATTCCAATCAAGCATTACGAAGATGGCACACAACGACCTGAAACAGCCCTTCCCCTTGTGCTTCCTGACGTCGAGGCCTACCATCCATCATCAACCGGCGAGTCGCCCCTTGCGAACATACCGCACTGGCTTTACGGAACAGATGAATACGGCGCTTTCAGACGAGAAACCAACACCATGCCGCAATGGGCGGGAAGCTGCTGGTACTACCTCCGCTTCATTGATCCTGACAACAGCACGAAATTGATCGATCCTGACAAAGAGCGCTACTGGATGAATGTCGATCTTTATATTGGCGGCGCTGAACATGCCGTCCTTCACCTGCTGTATGCACGCTTCTGGCACAAAGTTCTTTTTGATCTCGGTGTTGTCTCCACAAAAGAGCCATTCAAGAAGCTTTTCAATCAGGGAATGATTCTTGGTGAAGACAACGAGAAAATGTCGAAATCACGCGGCAATGTCATCCCGGCTGACCACGTCCTGAAACGATACGGCGCAGATGCAGTACGACTTTATGAGATGTTTCTCGGCCCCCTTGAACAGGTGAAACCATGGAATACGAACGGCATTGAAGGCATCAGCCGGTTTCTGTCGAAAGTTTGGCGACTGATTTACCCTACATACGAAGGCGCACCGACAATACTCTCTTCGGAACCAATGCCCGAAGAGTTGCTGCGGCGCATGCACAAAGCCATCAAAAAAGTTGCTGAAGACACCGAAAATCTCAAATTCAATACCGCCATTTCCGAAATGATGGTCTTGGTCAATGAACTAAGCAAAGCCGGGAGCAACAATCGTAATGCCATTGAAACACTGCTGCTCCTCCTTGCACCCTACGCACCACATCTCACTGAAGAGCTCTGGGAGGCCATCGGTCACCGCTCATCAATCAGCTTGCAGCCCTTTCCCGCCTATAATCCTGAACTGGTCGAAGAGAGCGTTTTGACCATTGCTGTGCAGATCAACGGAAAACTGAGAGGCACCTTTTCTGCTCCTGCAAAAAGTCCGCAAGAGCTGCTCCTTGCCGAAGCAAAAAAAGTTGAATCGGTACTCAAATTTCTCGAAGGGAAGAGTATTGTCCGTGAAATTGTTGTGCTGGATAAACTGGTTAGTTTCGCTGTAAAATGACAAGAAAGAACAATGATTGCTTCATCACAATTGTTGTCAACAAGATTTTTTTTGTGTAACATTCGGTAGAAAGCAATAAGCCTGCTATACAGCTTTCCAGACTCAGCTTTATCGATTTATTTTTCATGTTCCCGAATAACCGGGACGGGTGAAGTATCTTTTTTTTCAACACATAAAACATGGTATCAATGGCTACAGACGAAACAACCTCAAACGCACAGCAGACCGCGGCCTCCTCTTCTGCCGAAGTATCGATCAGTTCTGTGATGTCTGAAAAGCGAAAATTTCCTCCTCCGGTAGAATTTTCGAAAGCTGCACGTGTCTCTTCCATGGAAGAGTATGAGAAGCTTTATGCAGCAGCAGAAGCAGATCCTGACGCTTACTGGGGTGGAATTGCTGAACAGTTTCACTGGTTTAAAAAGTGGGATACCGTGCTGGAATGGAATACCCCTTATGCAAAATGGTTTAACGGCGGCAAGACCAATATCTGCTACAATGCCCTTGATGTCCATGTCAACAGTTGGAGAAAAAACAAGGCTGCCATTATCTGGGAAGGCGAAGAGGGTGATGAGCGGGTTCTGACCTACGGTGAACTGCACCGCCAGGTCAGCAAATTTGCAAACGTGCTGAAAATCGCCGGTATCAAGCCTGGCGACAGGGTGGCGATCTATATGGGCATGGTTCCTGAATTGATTATCGCAGTTCTCGCCTGTGCACGGGTTGGTGCAGTCCATAACGTTATTTTTGCCGGTTTCTCTGCCCACGCTATTACTGAACGAGTCAATGATTCACGTGCCAGGATGGTTATCTGCGCAGATGGCACAAGACGCCGTGGCGGTTCCATCAACCTGAAAAATATTGTTGATGAAGCGATCGTCAATACACCTTCGATTCGCAGTGTCATCACCCTGAAAGTCACCAACGAAGAGGTCCACATGCATAACGGGATGGACCATTGGTGGCATGATCTTATGGGCCTTGCCGCTGATGAATGCGAACCGGCAGAACTCGACGCAGAACATCCGCTCTTCGTGCTCTACACCAGCGGTTCAACCGGAAAACCAAAAGGTATCCTGCACACCACCGCCGGCTACATGATCCATGCTGCAAGTTCATTCAAATACGTTTTTGATATCAAGGACGAGGATATCTACTTCTGTACGGCCGATGTCGGATGGATTACCGGTCACACCTACATGGCTTACGGTCCTCTGCTCTGCGGTGCCACCATGCTGATGTACGAAGGCGCTCCAAACTACCCGCAATGGGATCGCTTCTGGGATATCATCAACCGCCACAAAGTCACGATCCTCTATACTGCGCCAACTGCTATCCGCGCATTTATCCGCGCAGGAAACGAGTGGGTCACCAAACACAACCTCAGTTCGCTCCGCCTGCTTGGCACGGTTGGTGAGCCAATCAATCCTGAGGCCTGGATGTGGTATCACAAGGTTGTCGGACAGGAAAGATGTCCGATTGTCGACACCTGGTGGCAAACCGAGACTGGCGGCATCATGGTCTCACCTCTCCCTGGCGCAACACCGACCAAACCCGGCACAGCAACCCGTCCGCTCCCCGGCATCGCGGTCGACGTGGTCCACAAGGATGGCACACCATGCGCAGCCAACGAAGGCGGATACCTCGTTATCAAAAAGCCATGGCCTTCAATGCTTCGTACCATATACGGCGACAACGCTCGGTATGAAAAAACCTACTGGTCAGACTTCAACGACATGTACTTTACCGGCGACGGTGCCCGCAAAGATGAGGACGGCTATATCTGGATCATGGGTCGTGTCGATGATGTGGTCAACGTTTCAGGTCACCGCCTCGGAACCAGTGAGGTCGAAAGCGCTCTTGTGTCACACGAATCTGTCGCAGAGGCAGCCGTTGTCAGCCGTCCTGATGAGCTGAAAGGCAATGCCCTTGTCGCCTTCGTGACACTGAAAGATGAGTATGTCGGCGATATGACTCTCCGTGAAGCCCTGCGCAACCATGTTGCCAAGGAGATCGGGCCTATTGCCAAACCTGACGAAATCAGATGGGCCAAAGGACTTCCGAAAACCCGCAGCGGAAAAATCATGCGCCGCCTCCTTCGCGAACTTGCCACAAGCAATGAGATTAAGGGAGACGTCACCACGCTTGAAGATTTCGGTGTTCTTGAGAACCTGCGTGACCAGGAAAATGACTAAACCTCTTTTTTAACAAAGAGTGTTCAAACAAAAAGCGCAGTTCGATACTGCGCTTTTTGTTTTTTTGCTATACCCCGCTGCTTTTGGTCACTTCGATACGCGCTTGGCGCTACTCAGTGATCGGAGGTTGCGGAGTAATATATTAGTAATGCCTGTGCAAAAATAACAACGCGGCAGATATTACCTGATTAATTGAGTTGCCAGATTGTAAAGTTTAGATACGACGCAAAACTCACCCATAAGAGATAGGGGATCAGCAGATATCCTGCAACTGGCGAAACCGCTCTGAATTTCACGATCGTCAACACAATGGCAAGCCAGAGCAGAACAATCACTGCCAACGCAAGCAGAGGAGAGTGAAGTCCGAAAAAAGAGGCAGACCAGGCAAGATTGAGCAAAAGCTGCACACCAAAAACAACAAGAGCTCCCTGTATCTGTTTTTTTTCACCCCACTGTTCAACGACAAGAGAAAGCGCAATACCCATAAGAAGGAACAAGAGGCTCCATGCTGGAGGAAACAGCCTGTCAGGAGGATTCCATGATGGTTTATGGAGCACCGAATAATACCACTCTGAACCCGGTACAGGCGTAAAAGTGCTGCCTGCGTATGCAAACACAAAACACAAAACAATACAGAGTGCCAACCTTGGAAAATTAAATTTCATCACCATTTTCATTTAAGTTATAACGCATTTTATAACATTAAAATAACAAAACAATTACCGTCTCTTGTTAATTCCCGCAACGACAGGAGATCATTGAATTTTATAAGAACTTGTACCTTTTCACTATCATAGCTCTTCCTGTTTTCAGGAAAAAGAAATGTTATATTAACCGCCATTGAAATTTCAATCTTGACGGTTACATGGAAAATATCAGCAATGAGCTGCACGCAGCAATCAGAGCAGCTCGAGCTGCAGGCACAATAACCCTTGAAAAATTTGGAGAACTCTCTCATCCTGAAATCCGGGCAAAAGATTTCAAGGATTTTGTGACTGACGTTGACAAGGCCTGTGAAGCCGCGATAAGCTCAATTCTCTCTGAAAGTTTTCCGGATGACAGTCTGCTCTGCGAAGAGGGAACCGTCATCAAGGGAACTTCAGGAAGAACATGGATTGTCGATCCTCTTGACGGCACACTCAACTTTATTCACTCTTTTCCTGTCTTTTCGGTAAGCATTGCACTGCAAAACAGCAATAATGAGCTGATCACCGGCGTTGTGTATCAGCCTGTTTTGAATGAGCTTTTTACCGCAGAGCGTGATCGCGGAGCTTACCTGAACGGGAAACAGATAACAATATCCAGCCGCACGGACAAGGAGAGTTATCTTATGGCAACCGGTCTTCCATTCAGCGAATACCATTACCTCGACTCCACCATCGGTATGCTACGGGATGTCATTCACGATTCTGCCGGTATCCGTCGTGCAGGCTCAGCAGCCATAGATCTTGCGTATACAGCCTGCGGACGCTTCGACGGCTTCTGGGAATACAAGCTTTTTCCATGGGATTTCGCTGCTGGCGTTCTGCTGGTGCGAGAGGCTGGAGGAACAGTCACCAATTTTAGTGGCGATGCCGATGTCATTAATGGACAAAGCATTATCGCCGGCAACAACACAACCCATACACTCCTTCTCGAAAAAGCACTAAAACACTTCACCACATAATCGTTACAGAAGCAGTTCGTGTAGACGTCTGATTTAAAGCGGAAATTTTTTACTATCTTCAAAGCAGAAGGTTTTTAATCATATCCGATTTGTCTCCATTTCCTGATCGGCAAAGCCTTTCGGGAGCAACAATTACATCATGCTTATTCATCAGCGCACTATTCAAAAAGAGGTCTCTCTCTGCGGTACCGGACTGCATACCGGCGAAAAATGTATGATTACCTTCAAACCTGCACCAGAAAACTATGGTTACCGTTTTATTCGAACCGATATTGAAGATTGCCCGGAAATACCGGCACTGATTGAAAATGTGGTTGATGTTTTGCGGGGCACAACCATTGGACTCAACGGTGTAAAGGTTCATACAACCGAACATGTTCTTGCTGCGCTGTACGGTCTTCAGATCGATAACTGCCGCATTGATATGAGCGGCCCGGAACCTCCAGTTATGGACGGAAGTGCGCATCCTTTTGCCGAAGCCCTGCTGGAAGCCGGTTTTCAGGAACAGGAAGAGCCAAAAAATTATCTGGTCATTGATGAAACCATTGAATACCACGACTCCAAAAACGGCGTTGATATTGTTGCACTGCCGCTCGACAGCTTTAGAATAACAGTCATGGTGGATTATAAAAACCCGGCACTTGGCTCACAGCACTCAGGGCTTTTTAACCTCGACAAGGAGTTTTTCAAGGAGTTTTCACCCTCCAGAACATTTTGTTTCCTCAGTGAAGTAGAAGCCCTTGCAAACCAGGGGATCATCAAGGGTGGCGATGTAGACAACGCTATTGTCATTATCGATAAAAGCATGAGAAAAGGGGAGCTGGCCGACCTTGGTAAAAAACTTGGCTTAGAATCAGAGAATCTTGTGATTGGTGCAAACGGTATTCTCAATAACCGGGAACTGCGCTTCCATAACGAGCCTGCACGCCATAAACTGCTTGACCTTCTCGGCGATCTTGCACTCCTCGGTATGCCGATAACAGCACAGGTACTTGCCGCACGACCAGGTCATGCATCAAATGTAGAATTCGTAAAGCATCTCAAGAAATACGCTGATCGCAACAAACTTGCCAGGCAGTACCAGCACGAGAAAAAAGCAGGAGTTATTTTTGATATCAATGCGATTCTGAATATCCTCCCCCACCGTTATCCGTTCTTGTTGATCGACAAGATTGTTGAGTTCAAGCTTGATGAAAAAATTGTGTCGATCAAAAATGTCACCATAAACGAACCATTTTTTCAGGGTCATTTTCCGGGAAATCCCATTATGCCGGGCGTGCTCATTCTTGAAGCCATGGCCCAGACTGGAGGCATCATGATGCTCAACGGGAACGATAATATCAAGGAGAGTGTCGTCTATTTTATGGGTATCGACAAGGCCCGCTTCCGCAAGCCGGTACTTCCAGGCGACACGCTTGTCATTGAAGCGACCATAACCAACAAGCGCAGAAGCGTCTGTCAGTTCGACGCAAAAGCATACGTCCGGGGCGAACTGGTCTGCGAAGCCTCCCTTATGGCTACAGTTGCACCAAAAAACAAATAAAGCGCAAATGGAAGAACGCCCTGCACTCAAAAGCAGGGCTTTATCCCTCAGATGACAAACAGTAAAAGCCGACTGCCCCGAGATCAAAAGATTGGCTTTCCACACCTTGCCAACAAGTTGTCAACATTTCTGATCCTGCTGAATAAAGTGCGTTAATACTGATAACTCGTTATAAAAGAGTAATTAAAAAGAAACGGAGAAGGGAATCTATTCTTCTTGTCGAGAGTTATCAATATCCAGGCAACAGAAATTGCCTGACTATAAAACAGCGAAAAACAACTGATTAACAGGTACTGATACTAACAAATAAGAGACGGTAACTCGCAGCAAAACTCATGCACTGTAATCCAACCCCTTGTGAATTCTGTAAAATCTCACACAATACAAGACAAAAGAATACAGAAGCATAACCGTCGAGAGGATTAAAAAAAACTCTTTCAAGGGATAGTGCCTGAAAAAGGGATGAGGCCAGACCATGACGATAAACATCATGGAGACAAAGCCAACGGCCCATTTGCCAGGCCAGAGGGATGTCGTAACCACCGAATGACGGAATTTCACATACCCTGCACCGATAAAAATCATGATATCCCTGATCACTGCAAAAAGCACAAACCACAAGGGCAACTCCCCGATCCAGAGAAAATAAACTGCCACGCTGGCCAGACAGAGCTTGTCGGCAAGGGGATCAAGAATTTTTCCCATTTCAGAAACCTCGTTAGTCCATCGGGCCGTCTGGCCGTCGAACCAGTCGGTCAGAACAGCAACAATCATGATAACAATGGCTGTTTTGAGATGACCTGTATGAAAATAATAGAGAAACCAGGGTATCAATATTATTCTCAGGAAGCTGAGAGAATTCGGCAGATTAAAGATACGACCTTCCACAGTAATGAATTTATTATTGAGTCATATCAGCTCTTTGTAAAAGATAACAATGACGCACGACGTTGTCAAAAGCTACCGAATGACCATATCGGGCGATGCGTGGACAAATTTTGACCAGCTCCTGCCTCCTCTGCGGGCGTTCCCCCCTGGCAAAAAAGGCTCCCGACTTTCGCCTCTGAGCAAATCACACAACGCGATGCCCAGTGCATCGGTAACATCATAAGGTTCTGGAACCGCACCAAGACCAAGCATCCTTGCAACCATAAACGCAACCTGTTCCTTGCTTGCCGCACCCTTCCCTGTTATCGCTGATTTTACCTCTCGGGGTGCATACTCATGAAGGATGAGGTGTTTGCTCATTGCAAGCGCAATAACCGCACCCCGAACCTGTCCAAGCTTCAGGGCCGACTGCACATTTCTGCTTAAAAAAGCAGTTTCAAGGGCCAGCCGGTCAGGCTTGAAGTCAACGATCACCTGTTCAAGTTCATGGCATATTTCGCCTATTCGCTCCGGATGGCTACGACCGGAATGAAGCCTGATCAGACCGCACACCAGAACAGAGACCCTTCCGGAATCACAATGAAGCACTCCATAGCCGGTATTCAGGCTTCCGGGATCAACCCCGAGAACAACCATACTCTACTCGTTTAAGCTGTTCATAGCACTTTCACTGATCTCCATATTACTGTAGACCGCCTGTACATCATCATTACTTTCAAGTGCGTCTATCAGCTTGATCACTTTCCGTGCATCCTCCGCTTCAAGCTCAATATAATTCTCCGGTACCAGATCAATTTTTGCATTCTCATAAGCTATACCGGCAGCTTCAAGCGCTTTTTTTACCGATTCAAGATCCTTTATATCAGTAATGACATTAAAATAGTTCTCATCATCACTGTTGAGATCTTCAAGGCCGGCATCCAAAAGCAGCTCCATAAGAAGATCCTCACTGGCTGCCGACCTGGAAACTTCAAGTGAGCCCTTCCGCTGAAACATCCAGCTCACACTGCCGCTTTCACCAAGCGAACCATTATTGCGACTCATAATATGACGGAGATCAGCAACGGTCCTGTTACGGTTGTCGGTTGCGGTCTCAATAATAAGGGCAATCCCCGCAGGGCCATACCCTTCATAAGTAATTTCATCCCAGATGACACCCTCAAGCTCCCCTGTTCCCTTCTTGACCGCACGCTGGATATTATCCATAGGCATTGAGTTGTCTCGAGCTGTATCAATGGCAAGCCGGAGACGGGGATTGCCTGTTGGATCACCTCCACCCATTTTCGCAGCAATCGTGATCTCCTTGACCAGCTTGGTGAACAAGCTGCCTCTTTTTTGATCAGTTACCGCCTTTTTCCTTTTGATGGTTGCCCATTTACTATGTCCTGACATAACAAAAACTGCTGAATTATTATTCCTGAATCACCCTGCCTATGATAATAGATTTATTTTCTTTAAATAAAATCAAATCCAACTGCTTTTATGCAAGTTAATAACAAGAAAAAACAATGACAAACGTGATGATCGCCTATCAGGGGGAGCCAGGAGCATACAGTGAAATAGCCGCGCTCAGGATAGGAGAGCCTGAACCCTTTGAATCCTTTGAAGAGGTTTTTGCTGCCGTTGAAAACCGTAATGTCGATTATGCGGTTATCCCTATAGAAAATTCACTAGGCGGCAGTATTCATCAAAACTATGACCTTCTGCTCCAGCATCCAGTCACTATTGTAGCCGAAACCTTTGTCAAGGTTGAACACTGTCTGCTCGGTATCTCCGGATCATCGATAGAACTGGCAACGAAAGTACTCTCACACCCACAGGCATTGGCCCAGTGCCGGAATTTTTTTGCCACCCACAAGTCACTCAAAGCCGAAGCCGCTTATGACACTGCCGGAAGCGCAAAAATAATTTCCGCTGAAAAAGATCCTGCAAAACTTGCCATAGCATCAAAAAGGGCTGGCGAGCTCTACGGGCTTGAAGTCCTGCGTGAAAACCTGGCCGACGAAGAGTGGAACATTACCCGGTTTTTCTGTATCACTCATGCCGTAAATCCTGAACCACTGCATCTCCGGGAACTGAAAACAACACTGGATACCTCGCAGTACAAAACATCCATTGCTTTTGCGCTGCCCAACGAACAGGGATCGCTATTCAAGGCACTGGCCACCTTTGCCATGCGCACAATAGACCTGACAAAAATAGAATCGAGGCCCTTCAGAAAAAAAGCGTTTGAGTACCTTTTTTATGTCGATTTTATCGGACACCAGAACGACCAGAACATTATCAATGCTCTCAACCATCTTAGAGAATTCGCCACAATGGTCAATGTACTTGGAAGTTACGGGGTAGTTGCAGAATGAACAAGAGACAACTTGACTTCTTTTCTCCTGTCAGCCAGGAGATCAACACTAACGTCGCTGCGGCCAGCCAGGAAAAACCCGCCCTCTTTTTGATCGATGGCATGGCCATGGTCTATCGGGCCTTCTTTGCCCTGCAGCGGGCAGGCATGACCAATCAGGACGGAATGCCAACAGGTGCAATCTACGGCTTTGCGACCGCTCTGCTTAAAATCTATGAAACCTGGAAGCCGCATTACCTCGCAGCGGTCTTTGACAGCAAGGAAAAAACATTCCGACACGATCTTTACCCCTTATACAAAGCCAATCGACCAGCACCACCTGAAGATCTCATCCTACAGCTTGACGCCATCTTCGAACTGCTTGAAGCCTTCAATATTCCCCTCATCAAAACAGCCGGATATGAGGCCGACGACCTGATCGGCACAACCGCCAGAAAATTTGAACCCTCATGCCAGGTTTACATTGTCACCCCGGACAAAGATCTTGCCCAACTGGTTCACGAAGGAGTTAAAATCCTGAAACCAGCCAAAAACCAGAATGAGCTTGAATTGCTCGGTACAAAAGAGATTACTGAACAATTCGGAGTTCCGCCTGAACTGTTCACCCAGTTTTTGACTCTCTGCGGTGATGTATCCGACAATATTCCAGGAGCAAAAGGTATCGGCCCCAAAACGGCCTCCGCGCTGCTTGGAAAATACCACTCCCTGAAAAATATCTATACCCATCTCGACCATATCTCCCCGAAAATCCGTCAGAGCCTGAAAGAATTTCAACCCCGCCTCGATCTGATAACACAATTGGTCACCATACGCACCGATCTGCAGATCGACTTTTCCCTGAAAGAGCTTGCCTGCGGGTTTCCAGACCGGACAAAACTGGTGCCGCTGCTGCAGAAGCTTGGGCTTAAAACCATTGCATCCAGAGTTCCTGCGATTTTTGAAGCACTCTTGCAGAATTCTTCAGAAGATGCGCCACCTCATAAATACCCGGCTCTCCTTGAGGACGAACACTCAACGCATCTGCAGCCGCAAGCTGGAACCGTGTATGCTCTCGTCGATACAACAGAAAAACTGCGGATACTTGTCGAATCACTGCAGAAGTCATCTCGCATCGCAGTCGACACAGAAACCACAAGTCTTGATACGTTTGCAGCCGAACTGGCAGGTATTTCTATCTCCGTTGAAACCGGAAAAGCCAGCTTTATCTCTTTTGCACACGACGCCGTTGACCTGAAACGTGGACTTGATATCCTCAAGCCTCTGCTTGAACAGGCATCACTGCCAAAAACCGGACAGAACCTTAAATACGACATTCTCGTCCTGAAAAAATATGGCATTGATCTTTCGCCAGTTGGATTCGACACCATGATTGCCAGCTATGTGCTCAACCCCGAAGAACGACACAATCTTGATGATCTTGCGGCCAATTATTTAGGCTACAAGACCACAACCTATGATGAACTTGTCGGGTCAGGAAAAACGAAACTGCACATTTTCGAGGTCGATCCAAAAAAGCTTGCGGACTATGCCTGCCAGGATGCCGATCTTGCCCTCCAGCTCGAAGAAACGTTCCGCAAAAAACTTGATGGGGAAAAAGAGCTGCTTTGGCTATGCGAACATATAGAATTCCCGCTGGTCAGCGTCCTGGCTGCGATGGAGTCCGCAGGTGTTTCCATCGACACCCCGCATCTGGCAAAGACATCCGAAACGGTCAAACAACAACTCGAACTTTTGACAGAAACGATTTATGCCGCAGCAGGATCTTCCTTCAACATCGATTCCCCGAAGCAGCTTGCACATATTCTCTTCAACGTGTTAAAGCTGCCAACAAAAAAAACCACAAAAACAGGCTTCTCCACCAATGTCGAGGTGTTGGAGGAGCTTGCGCCGCTTCATCCGGTCGCCAGCACACTCCTCGAATACAGAACGCTCCAAAAACTCAAGAACACCTATATCGACGCATTGCCTAAAATGCTCAATCCGAGAACCGGAAAACTGCATACCTCTTTCAATCAGCATATAACAGCAACAGGAAGACTCTCTTCCTCCAATCCGAATCTGCAGAACATCCCCATACGCACCGCTCTGGGTAAAGAGATACGCAGAGCATTCATACCGTCATTACCCGACAACTGGCTGCTTTCCGCTGATTACTCCCAGATTGAGTTGAGAATTGCCGCAGAAATCTCCGGAGACCCTCAACTTATCGAAGCATTCCGCAACCGTGAAGACATCCATACCGCAACTGCAAAAGTTATATTCAGCACCGATGAGATCACCGGTGATATGCGGCGCAAGGCAAAAGAGGTGAATTTCGGGGTACTCTACGGCATCATGCCTTTCGGTCTCTCAAAAAGGCTCAACATTCCACGATCAGAGGCGGCAGCCATCATCGATACCTACAAAGCAAAATATCCAGGCCTTTTCATAGCATTGCAGAACATTATTGACGTCGGCAGAAAAAATGGTTATGTCTCCACTCTTCTCGGACGGCGCCGTTACATTGCCGACCTCAACAGTCGAAATATCAACCTGCAAAAAGCGGCTGAACGGGCGGCAATGAATACCCCTATCCAGGGTACGGCAGCCGATATCATCAAATGCGCCATGAACCTCTGCAGCACACGCATGGAAAAAAACCTTATGAAATCCGTCATGCTGCTGCAGGTACACGACGAACTGCTCTTTGAAACCACTGACGATGAAAAAGAACCGCTCTCAATGATGATTGAACAGGCAATGATTGATGCCGCAATCATTTGTGGACTTAAAAATGTACCGGTCGTGATTGATACGGGCATTGGAAAAAACTGGCTGGAAGCCCACTAATCATTGACTTATAGGAAAACTTTTCCTATATTTTCGGTTTGGCGAGTTAAGCCGTTCAGACAAAAAAATCAGGATACCGCATGACCTTCACAAATCGGTTTGTGACTCTGTCTGAATTCAGCAGGAAATGTTTGTCAGCTCTGAATGTGAGCTTTTCCAAAGGCACTTTGTATTTTTTTCTGATTCTGCTTTTCTCTCTTTCACACACTCCCGCAACTCTCCTGGCTGAAGACAAACAGCCCGGCGATATAAAGAAATCCGAACCAGTTAAAACTGCTGAAGGGCTTCTGGCAAGCACCGAACAGATGATTGAACAAATGATCATGAAAATGGACTTTCAGAAGGACAACGCATCTGAGTCGACCGAACTCGCTGAAAACCCAAATCCAACATCTTTTTTTTCAAGCATACCAAATATCAAGCCCATCAGTGGTGCAATTACCAGCGAATTTGGCGTCCGGGTACATCCGATCTACAATGTCTCTCTTTTTCACTCAGGCATTGATATCTCAGCCTCTGAAGGCACCAGAGTACAGACTACAGGTGACGGAATTGTGGCATTTTCAGGATATGATAAAGGGTATGGACAAAAAATAACCATCAATCACGGATACGGTTATAAAACCATTTATGCTCATCTTTCGAAATCTCTTGTGCGACAGGGACAGAAAGTCAAACGGGGCGACATTATAGCGCTTTCGGGAAACACTGGCGTTTCGACAGGTCCGCATCTCCATTATGAAGTACTGAAGGACAACGTAAAAGTCAATCCAACAGCTTATTTCTTTGATGAAACAAACCCTGACAAGTTCATCACAACACAAAAGACTGAACCTGACGGACGAGACAATAACTCTTAACCTGAACAAATCAATCGAAATAGTATGTACTGGAATTTAGACCTTGCCCGTTATATAGCTGATGCTCCATGGCCTGTAACAAAAGATGAGCTGATCAATTACGCAAACAGAACCGGCGCCCCTCAACAGGTGATTGAAAATCTGGTTGATCTTCCCGACAGCGATGAAATGTATGAAAGCCTGGACGAAATATGGCCTGATTACCCTACTGACGAAGACTTTGGCTACGGAGATGAAGAGCCATTGACATAGAACAAAACGGAATTCATGTTTGGCAAAAGCGTTCATTTTTATAGCACTTATACTGCTCTGTACTGTTCCTGTTCATGGTCAACCTGACAGCGGAGGTGAAAAAAGCACCTCTTCACCTCCCTATGTAGGTAAAATCAATTTCAGGGGCAATACCTCGATTAGCGAAGAGGAACTTCGCCTGATAATAAGCACCGCTGAAAACAAATCTTTCCTTGGACTAGGCCTTTTTGGCGGTGCACAAAAACCGTTCAATTCCGAAGAGTTTGCCAAAGACATTTTTCTGATCAAAAAGCTCTATACCTATAAGGGATATTTTTTTACCGACGTGGACACCACAATTGTCCGAAAAAACAACGGCAAAAAAGTTAACCTGAATATTCTGATTCATGAACATGAACCATCAAAAGTTGATGCCTTTCATTATGAAGGGCTTGAACGCATTCCTACAGAACTTAAAACAGAGTATCTCAGCCATAACCGACTGAAATTAAATGATGTTTTTTCTGTTGAACGACTTATCGAAGAGCGTGACCGTACCATATCATTTTTCAGAGAGTACGGTTTCACTTTTTTTCACGAAGACAGTATCCGCATCAAGGTTGATACCGTTGGGACTCATGCAGGAATCCAGTTCAGGCTGAGTCTGCCTGAAAGACTAAAATACGGCACAATCCAGGCTGTCGTCCACAACCACCTGAAAAACGATATCGCACAGAAAGAAAAAACATTTTCAAGGGAAGGTATCAAGGGAAAAGTTTTTGGAAAACAGAAAATTTCGTCTGCTCTTATCGCCTCTGCCATAGAATTCAGGCCCGGAAACTTTACCCGGCAGAGCCTTGAACAGCGAACGTTGCAGAATCTCGGTGCCACCAATCTCTTTTCATCCATTTACATCACCCCGGATTCGGTGCGCGCTGGCGAACTCTACACAACGATCAACCTTGAAACTGCACCAAAACACCAGATAGAACCAAAAATCCTGGTTGATAACCGGTACGGACCCCTCTTTTTCGGTACATCTCTGGCTTATGAAAACAAAAACTTTTTTGGTGGAGGTGAACAGTTCCGTACATCAACCGAATACGGTACTCAGGCTAGTTCCAACAGCAAGTTGCTTACAAACCTTAATCCAGACCAATACAGCAAAATAATTCCATACGAATTCAGCCTGAAAAGCACTCTGGTCATGCCGGTTCTCAAAAAACCCGGCAACTTCTATTCGACAACAGTTGAATATGCAACTACAAAACAGCCTGTACTGCTCTCAAGCAGAAGCGGATTGATCCGCGGAACCTACAACGCACGATTGAATTCTTCATCACGCCTGAATTTCGACTTTTTTGAAATCGAATGGGTCAAAAAAGATTCTCTCAGAGGATTCAAACAACTTTTCAAATCAGATCTTGCCAATAATATCGGCATTAACCCCTCCAATGAAGCGGCGGTCAATGCGGGAATTGACAGTCTGATTAACACCCATGTCAACCAGACATTCCGGCTTCGCTTCAACTCTACAAACCGACAGCGCGTTCTTCCGGAAAAGACAATATGGAACATCGACCTTCTTCTTGAAGAATCCGGAAGCCTTGCCTGGCTGATAGATAACTATATTGACACAAAACATTACAGCGGGTTCACCGATAAAGATCCCCAGATATTCGGCACGACCTATTCTCAGTATGTCAAACTTGAAAACGGATTGAGCTTTGCAAAAAACCTGTCAACAAAAAGCCAACTTGCCGGAAAAGGGCGGATAGGATGGATGATGCCTTATGGCAAAGCGGATGCAACACCAGAAGAACGCCGATTCTATGCTGGCGGAGCAAACGACATGCGGGGCTGGCTTTTCAATACTCTCGGGCCTGGAAGCAGTGCGAGCGAAGCCGCAGCTAATTTCGGTGCTGACATCAAGCTTGAACTCAGTCTGGAATACCGTCTGAAATTTTTCAGATTCCTCAACCAGTCTTCAGGAGTAACGTTCTTTACCGATATCGGAAACATCTGGGACCGAACCGGGCCATACGCATTCAACCTTGATTCCCTGACAAAAGACTTCGCCTGGGACTCTGGAGTGGGCCTGAGAATCGGCTCACCTATCGGTCCGTTCCGTTTTGATTTTGCCTATAAACTCCATGACCCGACTGAGGCGAAGCCCTGGCGTATCTCAACCTTGAACATCGGAAAATACACCTTCAATTTTGGAATTGGTGAAGCTTTTTAATTATTTGCCCAAGTTATTTTTTTCACGATTAAGTACCTGTTCCCATGCCAGCACCATCCACACTTCTCGCACCGTCCATTCTTTCAGCAGACTTTACCCGACTTGAGCACTCGATTGCAATTGCCACAAAAGCAGGCGCGGACTGGATGCATTGCGATATCATGGACGGTAACTTTGTCCCCAACATCACCTTCGGACCACTCATTGTACAGGCTATTGCGGCCTGCACACCCATGATCATCGACACTCATCTGATGATTGCCGACCCAGATCGTTTCATTGAAGATTTTGTCAAGGCTGGTTCTCACCAGATTACCGTACATCAGGAAGCCTGCCCTCACCTCCATCGCACCGTTCAGTTCATTAAAAGCCTTGGCGCAAAAGCTGGCGTTTCAATCAATCCGGGCACATCACTTTCTACACTTGATTCCATTCTGCCGGATCTTGACCTTGTCCTGCTGATGTCGGTCAATCCCGGTTTCGGGGGACAGAAGTTCATACCATCATCAATTGGAAAAATCAGGCAGCTTCATGAAATGCGCTTGCAGGCCAACCCTCAGATGGTCATCGCCATTGACGGTGGAATAACAGAAGAAAATGCCCAGGAAGTTGTTTCGGCTGGAGCCGATGCGCTGATTGCCGGCACGGCATTCTTCAAATCGACCGATCCGGCACGCACTGCGGCTAACATCAGGGCTATGACCAGATAATTTCGCGAAGCTCGGGGCTGATATGCAGTCCCTCTCCTATCAAGACGGCATCAAACGATGCCGTCTCGACAAGGTCGATATCAGCAGAAGTTTTCAGGCCGCTTTCGGCCACCGCAATAACCCCGGGAGGGATACAGGAGCGCAATATTACAGATGTCTGCAGATCGACTGAAAAGTCCTTTAAATTGCGGTTGTTGACACCGATTATTGCGGCACCCTTTTCAATGGCGACGTCCAGCTCCGAACGGTCATGCACTTCAACAAGAACGTGCAGACCGATAGCGGAAGAGAGCTGCAGATAGTCGCCAAGTTGCGCAGGATCAAGCGCCGCAACAATCAGCAGAATGGCATCAGCGCCAATCAGCCTGGACTCAAAGATCTGTGATTCATCAATAATAAAATCTTTGCGCAGAACTGGAAGCGGAAACAAGCGTCTCACCTGTTGAAGATAGTCGATGGAGCCCTGAAAAAACAGGCGATCAGTAAGCACCGAATAGGCCGCAGCGCCAAGCTCCCCATAATGACGGGCCATCACGACAGGATCAAAATCCTGCACAATAAGACCGCGCGAAGGAGAAGCTTTTTTGATTTCGGCAATAAGCTTCAACCCCCGATCCCTACGCTTGATGGCACCGGCAAAATCACGAGTGGAAGACAGAGAGCCCTGCAGCTCCAGATAACGCTCGGCAGGCTTCTCCTTTCCAAGCTCCACTATTTCCCGCTTTTTCTCCTCTAATATCCGGGTAAGATAGGTCATGGCAGATCAGTCAGCGGAGGCCAGTTCGCGTAGCTCGTCTTCGAGCTCAACAATCTGGAGGATGTTGTCAAGAAACCAGGGATCAATACCGGTCGACTGATGCAGCTCATCGATGGTTGCGCCAGCCTGGAAAGCATAACGAAGATAAAACATACGGTCAGCTTTGGGTATCCTGATTTTTTCAAGAATATCCTCTTTGGCAAACTTCTTTTGCTGCGGAGTCATATCAAGCACATTCATGACATCCTTGCCGTCAGAGCCAAGCCCCGCACGGCCGATTTCAAGCCCACGGAGTGACTTCTGCAACGCCTCCCTGAAGTTTCTTCCGAAAGCCATAACTTCACCAACGGACTTCATCTGGACACCAAGACGGGCATCAACATTCTTGAACTTTTCAAAATCCCAGCG
>CAISRC010000008.1 GCA_903887845.1 uncultured Chlorobiaceae bacterium | reverse complement strand
GCTGGCGCGGTGCCGATGCCGAAGAGCATCATCATCAGGGCGCCCTGGAGCATTCCAGCAAAGGGGTGAGGTGCCTCCATGGCGGCGCGTGCGGCGGCGAGGAGGGCGGTGTAGGTGAGGCCGCAGGGGAGAAAGCCGAGGACGATGCCCATGGGGTAGTAGGTGCCGATGGAGCGGGGGGCTTTGAAGAGGGCCATGATCTTTTGGATGAGTGAGTTGCCGGGGGTGCAGCTCCTGGTTGAGGAGCTTCGTGGCAGCCACTCTGCGGTGGAGAGGCCCATGAGGATGATGGCGAGACCGGCGATGATCATGATGGCTCGCTGGAGCTGCTCGATGGAGGCGGTAAGGAGAAGGAATGAGCCGGAGAGGCCGACAAGGGCGCCGAGGATGGTGTAGGTGGTTATTCGCCCGAGGTTGTAGAGCAGGTGGTGAAGCACTCCCTTCCGGGTTTCGCCGACGGTGAGGGCGGCAACTACCGGCCCGCACATGCTGATGCAGTGGCCGAATCCTCCGGCAAGTCCGGAGAGGAGCATGGCGAGGAGAGGGGCGCTGCTCATGGGCTCTTCCTCTTTGCGGGCGTTCTGAGCCTTGGGGGCTTTGCCGCTTTTGCTGGCTCGTCGTCATCGTCAAGCATCCGGTATTTTGGCGCTTCGGGGTCGTCGAACTGGCCGCTTTTGACGGCCCAGATAAAGAGGAACCATGCGGCGACGCCGACAAAAAAACCGATGCCGATCAGGTAAAAGGTGGTGCTCATGGTTGCTTGGTCACAGGTTTTTCAGCCGAAGGGAGTTGCTTACAACAACAAGGGAGCTGGTTACCATCAGCAGTGCGGAGATGATGGGGTGCAGCACCCCCGACACGGCAAGTGGCAGCGCTATGAGATTATACGAAAAGGCCCAGACAAGGTTCTGGCGGATGATGGAAAAACATCGCGAGGAGCTTGTAATCAGGGTGTTGATAAGCCTGAGATCGTCGTTCAGGATGGCAACGCTGGCGCTCTCAAGGGCAATGGCGGAGGCGTGGCCGAGGGTGACGCCGATGTCGGCTTCGGTCAGCGCGGGAGCGTCGTTGATGCCGTCACCGACCATCATGACGCACGCTCCCTTTGCTTTCAGGGCGCGGATCACCGCCGCTTTTTCGAGTGGGCCAAGCCCGGCCTGCACGTCGGTGATGCCGCATCTGGCGGCGATGTAGTTGGCCACTCCACGGTTGTCGCCGGTCAGCATCATCAGGGCAAACCCTTTTTTCCGCAGCCCGTCAATCAGGGGAAGAGCATCGTTACGCAGGTCATCAATCATCCCGATCACTCCGGCCAGCTTGTTGCCGCAGGCGACCATCACTACGGTTTTGCCTTCAGCTTCGAGCGAAGCGGTGTGAGCCATCTGTTCACGCTCCATCTGAACACCCTCCTCATCCATAAAGGCTTTTGAGCCCGCCCGCCAGAGAGTTCCTTCGATCATCCCTGAAACTCCTCTACCCGGCGTTGCCCTGAACTGCGTTACCGTCAGCCGCTCACCCTGCCAAGTAGCCACAAGGGCGCGGCCGGTGGGGTGCTCCGAGGCAGCTTCGAGCGAGGCGACATGCTGCATCAACGTTGGCGTGAGGCCGTAGTCGTGCAGGTCGGTCATGGAGGGTTTGCCGGTGGTGATGGTGCCGGTTTTGTCGAGCACGACCGTGGTGGTTTTTGAGACGGTCTCAAAAATATCTCCCCCTTTGACGAGAATCCCTCTCTTTCCGGCAGTGGTGGTGCCGACCAGAATGGCGAGCGGCGTTGCCAGGCCAAGGGCGCAGGGGCAGGCGATGACCAGCACCGAGACGGCGTTCATCAGGGCGGTGACAGTGCTGGCGGAGGTGAGTTTCCAGTAGAGAAAGGTGGCAAGCGCGAGGATGATGGTGGCTGGCACAAAGTAACCGGCGGTTTTGTCGGCAATACCCTGAATTGGTGCCTTGCGTGCCTGGGCATCCTCCACCGTGCGGATAATACGGGCCAGCAGGGTATTCGCCGCATTGCCGGTGACCTGGATGCGGAGCCGTCCATTCATGGAGAAGCTTCCGGCAAAGACATCGCTGCCCACTGCTTTCAGTACAGGATTCGACTCACCGGTCAGCATCGCTTCGTTCACCTCAGCTTCGCCATCCACCACTCTGCCGTCAAGCGGAATCCGGTCGCCCGGGATGATCTCAATCATCTCGCCGCTTTGCACCGAAGCCACTGGCACCATGCTGGTTTCGCCACTCTCTGCCACCCGCAGCGCTTCATGAGGTTGCATTTCAGCCAGCTCGGCAATGGCGTTGCCCGCCTTGAGCCTTGAACCTGCCTCCAGAAAGCGTCCCAGCAGAATGAAGGTGATAATCATCGAGGCGGTATCGAAAAATATCTCCCCCCCATAAAAAATCATGGCAATGCTGTAACCGTAGGCCGAGAGTGCGCCAAGCGCCACCAGCACATCCATGTTGAGCGTCAGCCTTCGCAATGAGCGGAGGGCGCTGGAGAGAAAGGGATAGCCCGAGTAGAAGAGTACCGGCGTGGCCAGCGCCCATGAAATAAGCTGAAAGGCAAGCCGGTAACGATCCTCAATTCCCTCAAAAAAGCCCGCATAGAGTGCGGTGGTAAAGAGCATGAGCTGCATGGAGAAAAAACCGGCGGTGCCGAAGCGCAGCAGCAGTTCCTGTTTCTCCCGGGCAAACATATCGGCACTTCCGTTGCCATGGCAGGGGTGGGGCAGGTAGCCGATGGAGCGGATGGCGTTCAGTATAACTTCGAGGTTCACCTCTTCACCACTCCAGGTGATGGTTGCCTTGTGGGTGGCATAGTTCACCCTGACGGAGAGCAGGCCATCGATCTTCATCAGAAACTTCTCGATGAGCCAGACACAGGAGGCGCACCTGATGCCCGAGAGCAGCAGCTCAATCCGGTGCTCCTTGCCGCTGATGGTGACGGTGTCGCTGAAGGCTGAAGCCTGAAGTTTTACCCCGGTTGCCGGAGGGCCGGGCTGCCAGTCGCACCGCTGGTTGTAGAAGGCGTCAAGCGAATTGCTGTGGATAAGCTCGTAGACACCGAGGCAGCCGTGGCAGCAGAAGAGCTTGCTTTCTCCGTTGATCTCAACGATAATGGCCGATGCCCGGCTTATCTCTTGCAGGCAGTGGTCGCAGCGCAACATTCCAGGAGATGGTTGCTCACTCCCTGACATTGAAGGTAAAGGCAGGATTGTTCAGGGTATCGGAGAGAATGATCGCCTGCCAGAGTGTTCGACCGCTCATGCAGCGCACAATAATCCCTTTACCCTCATAGCGACAGCCGCTCTTTTTCACCAGCGTTACCTGATTTTTGCCCATCTGCATTTCCGGCATTGAGAGATCGAGCAGCAGCGTCTCAGGCAGTTTGTCGGATGGGGTCACCGTCACGCTGAAGGTAAGCTCCTTCATATGCTTGACCGGTTTCGGTTCAATGTTCAGCGTGACGGTTCGCTGGCCTGCCGTGATGGTGCAGGGACCCTGGTGAATAGCACTCGCTTTTGTCTGGAAATAATGGGTGCTGTTTTCGTAATAGTTGCTGTCCACAAGGGTGTCGGCGTTCGTGTAGGCCACATAGATCCCGCAGCCCATGGCAAAGAAAAAAATCGGGTAGACGATGTAGAAAAAAAGCTTCATAGAAAAATGCTCTCCCGGTTGAGTGCAATGCCGCCTCCGGAGATGTTGAGATGCAGTTGCTCCAGTTTGCCGGTTGATTTCACCAGAATACGCCCATGCAGTACAGAAAATGGCGGCAACAGGAGTGAGTGTTCGCCAATAAGGGTGACGTTATCGGGCGAAGAGAGTTCAAGGGCAAGCGGCTTTCCGCCATTATTATAGATGGTGTAGGAGTAGCGGTTCAGGCCCGAGGGAAGGGGAGCGTTGTCGCTGGTGACAAGAAAGTCAACCGGAGGACGGCTCCAGAGCAGCACGAAAAGAACGACTCCCGCAGCAGCGGTTGCGCCTCCAAGCCAGAAAGTTTTTGGACGGAGTATTCGACCCTTGTAGTTCGGGAAGGGTGGCATACCTCTCTTTTCACTGAGCACCCGACAGGCGTCGATACATTCGGCACAGGCAATGCAGGCAGAGTTTAACCCTCTTTTGATATCAATGCCGACAGGGCAGACCTTGACGCACTCATCGCACTTCATACAGGTAGCATCTCTTGCAACATCATACTCAATCACCAGGGTATCCTTGTCGAAGAGGGCATTCTGCAGCATGGCGTAAGGGCAGATCGAGGTACAGAATCCTCTGCCAAGAAACGCCAGTTCCAGATAGACCGCTACCCAGAGAACCAGAAAAAAGGAGCTCATGGTTGTTGAGACAAAGAGCGATTTCAGCGTCTCGGCAGGAGGCACAAAGTACCAGATCATGGTGATCGACACCAGGGCAGAGAGGGGTAGCAGCAGAAGCCTCTGAATGTTTTTCTGCTGTTTTCTCCCAAACAGCTTTGCGAGGCTCTGGCTCAGGTCGAGCAGTACCGTCTGGGGGCAGAGCCAGCCGCACCACACTCTTCCGAAAATGACAGTCACGAAAGCAATAAAGAGCAGAAAAAAGAGCGAAACGCCAAGAATGAGATAGAATTCCCGGATCCAGATCACCGATCCGAAAACATAGAGTTTGAGGGTTGGTATATCAAAGCGTAGCGCACTTTGGTCATTGATGGAAAGAAACGGCAGACCTGTCAGCATGACGGCCTGCAGAATTTCGATAGCTCTTCGGTATGGTTTCCACAAAATGGCAAGCTCCTGAGTTGGTGAGAATTACTTTTTCCTCAGGCTTTCCAGAAAGGCCGCCACCTTGCTGATTTTTTCTGAGCCAATCTGGGGAAGGAATGCTGGCATACCGTTGGGACGCCCCTTGGAAATTGATTCAAAAATATCCTTCGGGGTAGCTCCGTATTTGAGCGTTGCAGCGGTGAGGTTGGGGCCAATTCCGCCAGTTGCATCTGCGTTATGGCAGGGTGCGCAGGTGTTGGCATAGATCTCCTTGCCCTCCTTGATGGCCTCCTTGTCGCCCGAGTACTCTTTGACGGCAACAGATGTTTCTGATTTCGCCGCAGATGCCATCTCCTTGTCAAACTCTTTGTAGAATGACCAGCCGGAAATAGCCGGGGTATAGGAGACGATATAGCCGATCAAAAAGATAATTCCCCCGAAAAAAAACAGAAGCCATCCTTTCGGGATTTTATTGTGGCCCTCCTGGGGTTCTCCGGTATCATGCATGGTCATCTCCTTTTGTTCATTTATCGTCATCAAGCATTCTGTGTTTTGGCTCCTCAATCTTCTGCTTTCGTTTCGGATTGTAGTAGTAGGCTATGATCCCTCCCGAAATAATGGCAAGGAGCACGGTGAAGAGCACATAAGCCAGGCCTGAAACATTCATCTTGCGGCCTCCATGTTCTTGACATCCCGTCCAAGTTTCTGCAGGTAGGCAATAAGGGCATCCATCTCGGTCAACTCATTCTGCAGTTCCGGGGGTGTTACCTGGTCACGGCTCTCTTTTGAGGGATAGCTTGCGCTGGTGACAGTTGCGCGGTATTGGGCAATCTGCTGCTGAACCTCGCTTTCAGAGTAGCCATAGCCCAGCGTGGATGTCTTTTTGAACGAGTATCCTGTATCGAGCCGGTTTTTGGCAAGCCAGCCATAAGGTGGCATGTTGGACTTTTCAAACATGCTTTGAGGATGTGCTGTATGCTTGTAATGCCAGGAGTCAGGATATTTTCCGCCGACCCGGTTTAAATCTGGCCCTGTGCGGCGTGAGCCCCAGAGGAAGGGGCGATCGTAAGCGAACTCCTCCGGTTTTGAGTATTCGCCATACCGGAGTACCTCGGTTCTCAGTGGTCGGACGGTCTGGGTGTGGCAGTTGTTGCACCCTTCACGCATATAGATGTCGCGCCCCTCCTGTTCCACCGCAGTGTAGGGTTTTATGTACGGGCTCACCGGTTGCGTCGAAGGCATGAAGAGTGGAATAAAGACGGTAACAGTGGTACCGATCAGGATAACAACGGCTGCAAGAACAGCAAAAACAACCGGTTTTGAAGTGATCCCCATGATGTCAGCTCCTGTTTGTTGATTTTGTCGTTTATGCTTCACTCTGGTTTGGCTGCTTCCTGACGGTCATGATCAGATTCCAGGCAAAAACCAGTATGCCGATAAAGTAGATGACCCCTGCAACAAATCTTAATTTATAATAAGGGTAGAGTGACGTTACTGTATCGAGAAAATTGTACATCAGCGAGCCATCAGGGTTGGTGGCTTTCCACATGGCACCCTGCTGGATTCCTGCAATCCACATGGTGATGGTCCAGGTGAACTGGCCAACGAGAATCAGCCAGAAATGGGTGTTGGCAAGTTTGACACTGTAAAGCTCCCTGTTGGTGATGCGCGGAATCATGTAGTAGAATGATGCTGAAATGACCATGGTTACCCATCCCATCGTCCCCATGTGCACATGGCCGACAACCCAGTCGGTATAGTGAAAAAAGGCGTTGAGGGTTCTGAGCCCCTGCAGCGGCCCCTGAAGGGTCTGAAGTCCATAAAAGGTGATACCGGCAATGAAAAACTTGGTGAGATAGTTGGTGCGCATCTGATCCCAGTTTCCCTGAAGGGTGTAGTAGCCATTGACAACTGAACCCCATGAGGGGGCAATCAGGAAGATGCTGAAGGCCATCGCGACGGTCTGGATCCATTCAGGCAGGGGGGTCAGCATAAGGTGGTGTGCACCTGTCCAGAGATAGGCAAAGTTCAGCGCCCAGAAAGAGACGATGGAGAGCCGGTGACTGTAGATGGGAAGGCCGGTGGACTTTGGCAGAAAATAGTAGAACATCGCCAGTATCGGCACGGTAAAGATAAATCCGACAATGTTGTGAGCGTACCACCACTCGACATTGGCATCGTTTGCGCCGGAATAGAGTGTGTACGATTTGAAGAGGTTTATGGGAATTTCAAGGTTGTTGACAATATAGAGAATGGCAATGGCCACGGTCATTGAGATGATATACCAGAGTGAGATGTACATCTGCTTCTCCTGACGCTTGATCAGCGTGCCAAAGACGTTGACGGCAAACATCACCCAGAAGATAACGACGACGATATCGAGAGGCCACTCCAGCTCGCCATATTCCCGCGTGGTATTCATGCCGGCAAAAAGCGATATGGCCGCCAATGCTATGGCCGTGTTGAAAAGGTAAAGATGAGCCTGTGCAAGACGGGGAAAGAGCAGGGGGGTTCGTGTCAGTCGCTGCAGGATATAATAGGATGTTGAAAAAATTGCCGCGAGGCCGAATCCGAGCCCCAGTCCGTTGGTGTGAACCACGCGGAGACGTCCGAAGCTGAGCCAGGGGGTAAGATTCAGTGCCGGGTTGAACATTTCGAAGGCTATCCAGAGTCCCACAACCAGACCAATAACAAGCCAGAACAGTGCCGAAAATGCAAAACCGCGCACTACCCTGTAGTTGTACCCTGCCTCATTCATATCTTCCTCCAAATCGTTTTTTGATTATGGATGGAATGTAATGAGAAATATGGAATGTTGTCAGGTAAATCAGCTTCGACGCTCACCGTACACACTTTAAAGTTGGGTGAGCGTCTGGGCATT
Source organism: uncultured Chlorobiaceae bacterium (assembly GCA_903887845.1). Taxonomy (GTDB): domain Bacteria; phylum Bacteroidota; class Chlorobiia; order Chlorobiales; family Chlorobiaceae; genus Chlorobium. The sequence goes on along the minus strand of CAISRC010000008.1, from coordinate 8,753 downwards.
GGTACTTACTCCTCCATAAGAGCGGCGAGTTCAGTGATGTAGTTGCCGACGACAGCTTTTTTATCCGTAATAATGCCTCTGAGAAATTTCCCCGGAGTGACATCAAACGCATAATTAAGCACCGGCGTGTTCGGCATGGCCACCTGTGTGCCGAAAATGGTTCTTAACTCATCGGCGTTGCGTTCTTCAATCGGGATGTAGGTACCGTCAGGAATGGTAATATCAATAGTTGATACCGGCGCGGCGATGTAGAACGGCAGATTGTGATGGAACGCGCTGATGGCATGGGCACAGGTGCCGATCTTGTTGGCGGTGTCGCCGTTGGCGGCAATCCGGTCAGCGCCGACAATACCGAAATCAATCATGCCGCGCTGCATCAGAAATGCTGATGAGGAGTCGGAAATCGAGACAAACGGTATGCCATCCTGCTGAAGTTCCCAAGCTGTCAGGCGAAGTCCCTGCAGGAGCGGACGGCTCTCTGAAGTGATGACGCGCTCAATCAGCCCCTCCTGCCAGGCAAGTCTGATGACGCCAAGCGCTGAACCGGTGCCGCAGCAGGCAAGGGTGCCGGTGTTGCAGTGGGTCAGCACGTTGAGCTTGCGTGTTTTCAGGATGTGGGCAAGGTCAATCTTGATCTGTTCCACTCCATGGCGTGACATGAGATCGCAGTTGGCGATTTCATCATCATGGATTTTGCGGGCGGCGGCATTCATTTTTGCAAAGAGCGTCTCGATAGTGTCGGCCTCAAAATTTTCAGCATAGACCTTCTTCATTCTGGCAGCGGCAAAAAAGAGGTTGACTGCGGTCGGGCGTGATGCTTCGACCTCCGCCACAAGCGATTTAAAAAATGCAGGAAACTCCTCCTTGCTTCCCTTGAAGCTGTTGATGCCGAGAATAATGGTGTAGGCCGCTGCAACACCGATCAGCGGAGCACCTCGTACGGCAAGCGTTTTGATGGCCTCAATAGCCTCCTTGTAATCTTTTGTGGCAACGTAATTCTCCTTGAGCGGCAGATAACGCTGGTCGAGGTAGTGAAGCGTGTTGTCTTTGAACGATATGGCGTCTATCATATTCTTTCAGAAGAATTAAAGGTTGGCAACAATAGATTTGAAGATAGAGGTCATTTTTGGTTCAGCATGGCCGGAGACCTCGATGATCTCTTCAATGCTGACCGATTTGAGGCAGTCAGGGAAACATTCGTCAGTGATGATGGACATGCCGAAGACTTCGGTTCCCTGGTGTACGGCGGCGATCACCTCCGGAACGGTTGACATGCCGACAACATCTGCGCCAAGAATGCGCAACATGCGGTACTCTGCGCGGGTCTCAAGACATGGGCCTGAAAGGGCGACATAGACGCCTCGCTGCAGCTTGATGCCCTGGTTAAGCGCAACCTCTTCAGCAAGGGCAAGAATACGGGGAGAGTAGGGAGCACAGAGATCAGGAAAGCGTGAGCCGATTTCCGGGTTGTTCGGGCCAATCAGAGGGTTGCTGCCGAGCAGGTTGATGTGGTCGTCAATCAGCATGATATCGCCTTTTCTGTAGCCAGGGTTCAGACCGCCGCAGGCGTTGGTGATTCCGAGTATTTTAACACCGAGCTGTTTCATGACCCGTATCGGAAAAACAATCTGTTCCATGGAGTAGCCTTCGTAGAAGTGGAAGCGTCCCTGCATGGCGACAACATTTTTACCCGAAAGTGATCCAAAAATCAGTTTTCCGTGATGCGTCTCAACGGTTGAAACCGGAAAGTTCGGAATATCGCTGTAGTCGAGTGAAAACTCTATATCAATCTCCTTGACAAGAGCCCCAAGGCCTGTTCCCAGGACGATACCGACTGGATAATTGGCGCCTGTTTTTCTTCTGATAAAGGCGACTGCTTCCTGGATTTGTGCCTGCTGTGAGATCATGATGAGGATTGTTTTACAGGTTAATTGAAGTAATGAATTGTTTGGTGAACCGCAACCATCTCTTACCGCCACCCGAAGATTGCCGACCCGACACGGATCATGGTTGCTCCTTCATGAATGGCTTCTTCAAAATCACCGCTCATGCCCATCGAGAGTTCAGTCAGCTTCGAGGGATCCGGGGCAATGTTCTGAAGCGATTCAAGCAGCAGTCGAAGCTGGCGAAACTCCTCCCGTGCCATAATTTTGTTTGGTGACGCAATGGTCATCAGTCCCCGAAGGGTAATGTTCGGGAGATGAAAAAGCGATTCTGCCTCTGAAAGAACGTCATCCGGTGACATGCCATATTTTGATGCCTCGCCCGAGGTATTGACCTCCAGAAGATAATCGACTTGCAGGTTGTTCTGGACTGCTCGTTTTGAGAGCTCTTCGGCTGTCGAAAGTTTGTCAATGCCGTGAATGAGGCTTACCTTTCCTATAATTGAGCGTATCTTGTTTGACTGCAGGTGACCGATAAAATGCCAGTCGATCGGGATTCCCTCAAGCAGGGGGTCATCATATTTTTCCAGAAACTCCTGGACGTAGCTCTCCCCGAACTCAACTTGTCCGGCATCGAATGCCTCACGGACAAGCTCCGCAGGTTTAGTTTTGGAGACAGCAATCAGGCGCACACTGGCGGGGTCCCGTCCCGCCTCAATGCATGCACTGTTTATCTGTTCCCGTATTGCCTCAATATTGGATGCAATGCTCTCCATGATGAGTAATCAGGACTTTGCCGGTGGAACAATAGTCTCGATAATGACCGGAACAAGCGGATTGTCGTTGGGATCGGTCTTGACAGCAGCAATTTTTTCAACCACATCCATGCCCGACTCTACGACACCAAAAACGGTGTACTGGCCGTCAAGAAAGGCATTGTCGTTATGATTGATATAGAACTGGCTGCCCGATGAAGCTCTCTGAGGGTTATTGTCCCTTGCTGCGGCAAGCGTTCCTTTTTTGTTTGGATGTTTGATTTCTGCAGGGATACGGGTTGATGGTCCCCCGGTGCCATGCAGAGAGCGTTTGTCCTCATGGCGGGACAACGGATCGCCGGTCTGGATCATGAAACCGTCGATAACCCGGTGAAAGCGGATGCCATCATAGTAATTTTCGCCGGTGAGCTTGATGAAGTTATCGCGATGCAGCGGGGTGTCGTCGTAGAGGCTGATAGTAATGTCGCCAAGATTTGTCTTGATAATAAACTGTTCAGGCATGTAATCAATATTTAAGGTAACGGTTGTTGTTATTAAAGGTTTCCGGAAATCTGCCAGAGAGATCGTTGTGCAACGGCTGCTCCGGTAGTGCCGGGATAGTCAGCAATGATTTTTGTATAGAGTTCAGCCGCTTTTTTAAACTGGTTTGACTGCTGGAAACTGTTGCCCGCATGGGTGAGGTACTGCGACTTGAGAACGCTGTTGTCACTCTTTTTTGATGCTTCCTGATAGCTTTCTGCAGCTTGCGCAAACTGATTTTTATTGAAATAGCAGTCACCTGCGCCCGCCAGAGCGGCCGCGGCGAGGTCGTTGTTGGCAATTGAGACGTTTTGGAACACCTTCAGGGCAGAGTCATACTCTCCAAGGTAGTAATAGGCATTGGCCAGCAGCAAGTTTGCCATATTTCCGCTTGGTGTGCCGGTGAATTTTCCCGAGTATTCAGCCGCAATTTTTTTTAGCCCGGGAATTTTGTCTTGACCGTTGATGGCCACCTGAAAATTGCCCTGATCAAGAAAGGGCGCAATTCTGGAAAGTTGAAGCGATGCCTCCTGTTCACTGCTCTTCTGGCGTTGCATCCAGAAAAACGATCCGGCACCTAAAGCGATTATCAGTACAAGGGCAGCTATAATCGCTGTTTTATATTTAATGGCATAGTAAAGAAAATTCTCTTCTGTCGATGCTTTTACATTTTGTTCCATAAAGTCTTCTTCGGATTACAGCTTCTGTTGTGGTTTGGAATCCAACCTAAGCAAGTTTGTATGAATTTCAAAATAATTGCAGGGCAGTCGGGAACCGATTGCCGAAGCTTTTTATTAAAGTGGTAATCTAAACAATTCAATGGTATTCCTTGCAATACCTTGCGCGCTCTCTTCCACTGAAATTTCCCTGATGCGGGCGATGCTTTCCGTGACGATACGGACATAAGCTGGCTCGTTCCGTTTTCCCCGATAAGGAACGGGTGCGAGGTAGGGCGCATCGGTTTCAGTAAGCAGGTCATCAAGTGATACACTTCGTATAACGTCGGGCAACAGGGAGCGTTTATAGGTGACTGTACCAGGAATGGAGAGCTTGAACCCCTTTCTGATACACGCATCTGCAATAACGGTATCACCTGAAAAGCAGTGCATCACGCCGCGCATGGCAGAATGGTGCTCTTCAGAAAGAATATGCAGCATATCCTCCCAGGCATCACGGCAATGGATGACGACCGGCATATCAAGGGATTTGGCCAGTCGCAGCATCTTGCGGAAGGCCTCATGCTGTGCTGAGCGGTTATACCCGGGATAGTGGTAATCAAGCCCGATTTCTCCTATAGCAACGACTTTCGGAGAGTGGGCAAGCAATGCAAGTTCATTATAAACATCTTTGTTGACAGGATGATCCGCCTCGTGAGGGTGCAGTCCGACGTTGGCGTAGATAAAATCGACGCAGCTTGCCAGCTCAATTGATTTCCTGCTTGTTTCAACGTTAATGCCGGGATCAATGACCAGGCTGACGTTCCCTTCGGTCAGACGAGCTATAACCTCGTTACGATCCTGGTCAAACTCAGGGAAAGAGAGGTGGCAGTGGGTATCAACGAACATGGCTATTTACTGCTTGGCTTCCGTCAGGAAAGAGTTTATTGTGAAAAATAATCAACATGCAGGCGCCAATGGAGATGGCTGAGTCGGCGATATTGAAAATAGGCCACAGGGAGAGGTAGGTGCCGAAAACGTAGCCGTTGTAAAGATCAAAATAGATGAAGTCAACAACCCGGCCAAGAGTGATCCGGTCAATCATATTGCCGATGCCTCCACCTGTAATGAGGGCAAACGGGACAAGAAAAAGTGCTGTCCGGTTGTTTGACTTGAAGACATAGATCAGCACGACAGCCGTAATACAACCAGTAAGAAGGAGGAGCACCGCCGGTGGCGCAAATTCCAGACCAAAGGCAACACCCTTGTTTTCAGCATACGTTAACGAGAAGAGGCCGGGGATGATGACAATACTTTGAGCAGCGTCCCTGAGGAAAGCAACAGCCATTTTTTTTGTCAACTGATCAGCAGTAATAACCAGAAGAACAAGGGAGAAAAACCATTTCATGATTCAGTCAGATATGCGGGATTGTTGTTCTTGAATCTCTTGCAGCAGTGCAGCTCTTACAGCAGCGCTCGGCATTTTCATGTTGGTCCACAGGGTAAATGAACGTTCAGCCTGGCCGATAAGCATTTCAATACCTGATATGGTTGTGGCTCCAGCATGCTGTGCGGCCTCCAGGAGCGGCGTATTGAGAGGGTTGTAGACCATGTCGTAAACAATCTGGTCAGGGTTGAGAAACTCCTTGTCAAGAGGAATAATGGAGCGGTCGCCCTTGCCGCCTCTGGTGCCGACTGGTGTTGCGTTGACGATAACCCTCGAGTTCCTGATGAGTTCGGGTCTCTCTTGACTAATTATGGTTATCGGTACATTACGATCATAACCGCTCTCATTGAGCAGGGAACGAGCTTTTTCAGGGTCACGAACAAAGAGCAGAATCTCTGCTGGGATAAAAAAACGGCTGAACGCTTCGATGGCAGCCAGCGCTGCTCCTCCACCGCCAAAAATAGAGACACGTTTTCCCCTTATGCTCTCCAGGTATGGCAGAAGTGGGGCTGCAAAACCCTCAATATCAGTGTTGTGACCGACAAGTTTCCCGTTTTCATTGACGATAGTGTTGACTGCCTGTATGGAGGCAGCTCCCTCAGAGAGTTCATCAAGAAAGGGAACAACAGTTTTTTTATAGGGGATGGTGACATTAAATCCGGCAATACCGAGTGCTCTTGCGCCGCGAAGGGCCTCTTGCACAAGATCAGGATCGGCAATGTTGAAAACGGTGTAGTGGCAGGGAAGTCCCAGTTCCCGAAAAGCATAATTATGAATGAGCGGGGAGTATGAATAATCAACTGCCCGCCCCAGAAGAGCATAAATTTTTGTTGCTTTCGTCATGAAATACCGAGCATCCGCCTGACGGAATCCTGCTGATAGAGTTCCGGAAAAGTGCTCTGAAACAGTTCCTTCTTGTCAGGATCAATCTTGAACGCCTTGCTCAGTGCTTTCAGGGTGCTGAGTTTGTCGCCCATGGCAAAATAGGCGGCAGCAATTTCAAAGTGGGCATCGGCCGAAAGCGGCTGAAGCTTCAATGATTGCTGCAACGCGTCTATGGATGCGTTAACGTGGCCGCCTTCCCTGAGTACAATGGCAAAATCAACCCAAATCTGCGGATTTTCCGAATCAAGGGTTATTATTTTACGGTACGTCGCAATTGAGCGTTCAAGAAAGTTGAGATTGTACTCAATCTCCGCTTTCAGCAGCAGAAACTCAATACTTTCAGGGGCACCTTTCAGGGCCTCCAGTGTTGCAGTGTAAGCTTCTTCATACTCTTCAAGCGCCTCATGGCAGCAAGCAAGTGCAAACCATGCGTCAGCAAATTCAGTGTTGATGACGATGCAGCGGCTGTAGCAATGTATGGCTTCACTGTACTCTTCAAGCTCTTCATAAGCTATCCCAAGATTATAAAGGGCATTGAGGTCATCAGGCTCATACTCAAGGGTTTTCAGATAGCTTTCAGCGGCCTCCTCAATACATCCGGTGATGGCAAGGACGTTTGCCCGGTTGTACCATGCAGAACTGAAGTCATCTGAAATAGCCAGCGCCATATCGTAACAGTCGAGGGCCTCGTCGTAGCGCTTCATTTTGCTCAGCACAAGACCATTGTTGTACCAGGCGTTAATATTATAGGGATCATGATCCACCGTTTTGCGGTAGCATGAAGTGCTCTCCTCAAGTTTGCCAAGAATGTCCTTGCAGTAGGCAAGCTCATACCAGGAGTCGGCAAACTCCGGGTCAAGTTCAAGAGCGCGTTCGAAGTTCGATTCAGCATCCTCATACCGTTCCAGGCGCTGCAGGACAATGCCCCGATAGTAATGGTACTCCTTTTCAAGGGAGAGGTCGATCATACTATCGTCGAGTTCTTCAAGTGCCTCATCGAATTTGCCGGTGTTGAAGTAGCCAAGCGCAAGGTTGAGGCGCATTTCACTGTCCGATGGACTGAAAACGACAGCTTTCTGAAAGGCATCAAGAGCTTCATCGAAAGAGCCGTTCAGGGTCAGGCAGTTGCCAAGAACAAACCAGGTTTCCGTATTATAGGGAGCAATCTCTTCAAGACGACGGGCAACAGCCAGCGCCTCAATCAGGAATCCATCTTCGTTATATTGGTTGATGCGGTCAAAAAGTTCTTCCGTATCAAACAAACCATCAAGACCATCAAGGTTGGGTGTTTCTTTTCCTGATGCTCCCGTTGGGCTTTGATGATGATCATCGAAAAAATCAGGGACATTCATAGGGGCATCGTAAAAAATTTCTTTATCGTCGGTCGTATCATAATCGATAAATATAACAGAATTTTATTAAGAAAAACATTTTGAGAGGTGGGGATGGAAGGGAAAGGGATGATTCAGGGTCGGTAAAATCGAAAAACGGCCTCTCCCACTTTTGCGCCAGCGGCAGCCTTCAGCTCTTCGATAGTGGCTTGTGCCACACCTTCGACAGAGCCGAATCGTTCAAGTAACCTGAAGGCTGTTTTTTTTCCAACACCGGCAATTGTGGTGAGTTCTGTCTGCAGAGTTCTTTCAGATCTTAGTTTCCGATGATAGGTAACGGCAAAACGGTGGGCTTCATCACGAAGCTGCTGGAGCAGTTTGAGTGCCGGAGAGGTTTTTGGCAGATTGAAAGGATCTCGCGTTTCCGGGGTAAAAATCTCCTCAATGCGTTTTGCAAGACCGATAACAGGAATCGAAAGCTCCAAAGCTTTCAGTGTGTGAAAAGCGGTGTTGACCTGTCCTTTTCCACCATCGACCACAATGAGATCGGGCCAGGGAAGCTCTGTTGAAAGAGAACCGCTGTAACGACGCCGGATCACCTCTTCCATGGCAGCATAGTCGTCCGAGCCTTCAAATGTTTTTATTTTAAATTTCCGGTAGTCGGATTTTTTTGGTTTTCCTTTTTCAAAACAGACCAAGGAACTCACATAATCAGTGCCTTGAAGATGGGAGTTGTCAAAGCACTCAATCCGTTGCGGCAAGTTTGGCAAATGGAGCAGCTCCTTGAGTGCGGTAACTCCATGGTGCTCGCGGGCAGCCTCACCACGTTTCTGTTTTTGTATGAGGTACTCCTCCAGATGATGTCGGGCATTCTGGCGGCACATCTCGACTAAATGCGCTTTTTCACCAATTTGTGGTGTTACAAACCTGATGTTTTTTTTCTCCTGTTTTTCCTCTTGCTGTTTGGTCGATATAAAAGCTCTCAGGGTCTCCTCTTCGTCTGCTCCAATCGGTTCCTGAAGCAGAATTTCATCAGGGATCAGCTCAAGAGTTTCGAGATAGTATTTTTCAACCACTCTTGCCTGCAGCTCAGCATCAGTTTCTCCATCGGTATTATTCATGTAGATACGCTGCGATCCGAGCAGCTTTCCCTCTCGTATCTTGAAGACGACTCCGCAGCCTTCGTCTTCACTTGCGGCAACAGCAAAAACATCACGGTCAAGTCGGTCGCCTGCCACCACCTTCTGCCGTTCAGC
>CAISRC010000007.1 GCA_903887845.1 uncultured Chlorobiaceae bacterium | reverse complement strand
CTCACCCAGTATCGTTGTAACTTGCTTCATGGTCTGGAACTCCTTGTTTATATGGCTGATATCAATTGTTTTGTCACTTTTAATATCGCCGTTTCTCAGGTGTTTTCAGACCTTTTTTATTTTTTACCGGACACTACTGATTGAACAAGCATAATTTATACAGCCCACCTCCAGCAGAAGATGCAATGAATCAGGAAATTCTCTCGGTCAGCGAACTGACACAGCAAATAAAAACCGGACTTGAAACTCTTTTTCCTCAAGTAAAGATTCAGGGAGAGATATCGAACTGCAAGCGACACGGTTCAGGGCACATCTACCTGACACTGAAGGATGAGGGGGCCCAGATACCTGCCGTCATCTGGAAAACCACGGCAAGCCGTCTTGCGGTGACACTCAAGGATGGCATGAAGGTGGTTGCGGAAGGTCGCCTTGAGGTCTATCCCCCATCCGGACGCTATCAACTTATCTGCACGTCAGTCACTGAAGCCGGGCAGGGTGCGCTGCAACAGGCTTTTGCTGAACTCTTGCAGAAACTTGCCAAAGCCGGATATTTCAGCGCTGAACGAAAAAAATCGATTCCTGCTCTTCCTGAGACCATAGGGCTTATTACTTCGCCTACCGGGGCGGTGATTGAAGACATGAGCAACGTGCTTGAACGGCGATTCCCTGCTGCAAAAGTCCTTCTGTATCCGGTCAGGGTTCAGGGCACTGGCGCGGCTGAAGAGGTTGCATCCGGAATTGCCTTTTTCAACACCACGAAAAAAAAGCAGCATCAACCCGAAGTGATTATTGTTGCCAGAGGAGGAGGTTCGCTTGAAGATTTGCAGGCCTTCAACGGAGAACTTGTCGCCAATGCCATCTACCACTCCAAGATACCGGTCATCAGTGCCGTCGGTCACGAAACCGACCTCACCATTGCCGATATGGTCGCCGACCTTCGGGCTGGAACCCCATCCATCGCGGCTGAACTTGCCGTGCCTGATACCCTGGAGCTGCTGCGAAACATCAGCAATCTTCAGTCAAGGCAGGAGAGGCTGCTTATGGCAAAGCTTGAAGGTACAGAGCGTCACGTCTATTCAATCTGCAGCAGTTACGCCTTCAATCGGCCACCACTGCAGATGCAACAGTTCCATGAAAGGCTCGACTCCCTTGTTGCCCGGATGTCGCGCACCATCACTTCCACCTACAGTCAGCGAGTGCAACACTTCGTTTCAGTCAAACAGCAACTGGGGCTCCTTGATTACCGGAAAACTCTTGAACGGGGATATGTCCTTGTCAGAAAAGAGGGGAAATTCATCACCAGCGCCAATAAACTTCAGCCATCCGACGGCATCGACCTCATGTTTCATGATGGTATAAAGCCCGCTGTTATCAGCTCCTGAAAGAACCCCTGATGATACTGCGTACCAATTCAAGATCCTCAAACGTGTTGACTCCGGGATTGTCAATCAGCGTTGTAACACAGCGTATACGGAACCCGTTCTCAAGCAGCCGGAGCTGCTCAAGCGACTCAGTCTGTTCGAGCATTGAGGGTGGAAGTGTTGCGAATTGCTCAAGTACTTCTGCCCTGAAAGCATAAAGCCCTATATGACGGTAGAAGGTGGTTGACGGCAGCACATTGCGTCTGAAGGGTATTGGACTGCGGGAAAAATAAAGCGCATACCCTTTGGAATCAAGAACAACCTTCACCTGATGAGGATCTTCAATCTGTTCAACATCATCAGGCCGAAGCGGAAAAACCAGAGTCGAGCAATCTGGAGGATTATCAGAAAAGAACGGTTCAAGAGCAAGATCAATATTTTCAGGACTGATCAGAGGTTCATCTCCCTGCAGATTGACAAAAACATCTCCCTCGATCTGCCGGGCAGCTTCGGCAATGCGTTCAGTACCACAGGTCGCACCTGGAGAGGTCATAACAACTTCTGCGCCTCGCAATTGGAGTACGGTTGCGATCTCAGAGCTGTCGGTAGCAACCACAACCCGTTCAGCCAGGCGGGATTTCAGCGCCTGTCGCCAGGTATGCACAATAACCGGTTCCCCTTCGATATTCGCAAGCATTTTTTTTTCGAGACGGCTCGAATCAAGCCTTGCCGGAATCAGAATAACCGCTTTCATGAGGGTGTTATGAATGGTTCGAAAATTAGGCTTGCAGCTTCAGCGCTGACACCTTCAATCATCACGCTCTTTGTCCGGGAGCTTCTGCCAGACACGATATGCACTCTCGACTGAGGAACGCCGAACAACTTTGCAAACAGTTCACAACACTCCTCATTCGCCGCATCATCAACCGGTGCGGCTTTCAGGCTCACCTTCAGGCCACCGTTATAGGATCCGCAAATTCTGCTTTTTGATGAGCGGGGCTGTGCCTTAACGACGAAAACAACACCGTCTTTTTTCTCACGGAGCTCTACCAACTGAGGTTTACCCAATCACTTTCGGCACCTTGAAAAAGCGATCCTGCCGGTCAGGAGCATTCTGCAATACCTCCCCTGAGGAGAGAGCCGGAAGCACAACATCTTCCCGCAGCACATTGACCGGATCGTGAATGCTGCTGAGGGGGATAACTCCATCAGTATCGACTTCATTAAGCTTTTCGACATAGTGAAGGATATTGTTGAGTTCACTGGTCATCGTCAGCATCTCTTCATCGCTGAATCTCAGCTTGGCCAATTCAGCGATATAAGCAACATCTTGAGTAGTAACCGACATAAAAACATCATCGTAACATTAATAAAAACAGCACAGGGAGTGTCCAGAGAAATGATGAACACTCCCTGACAAAAAACTACAGTCTGCAGACACCAAATTTCTGCTCATCAACCCTGTTTTTCGGACGGGTTTCAATCGGAACATAGGGACGCTCATCTTCACCAAGATAGATCTGACGAGGTCTTGAAATTTTCTGCTCCTGATCCTTGACCTGCTCGATCCACTGAGAAAGCCATCCCGGGACCCTTCCAATAGCAAAAAGAACAGGAAACATCTCAAGCGGAAAGCCCATTGCCTGATAGATCAATCCGGAATAAAAATCAACATTGGGATAGAGCTTGCGTTTGATAAAATAGTCATCTTCAAGCGCAATTCTTTCAAGTTCAAGAGCAATATCAAGCATCGGACTGCGACCGGTCTCCTCAAAAACCTGGAACGCTATTTCCTTGATAATTTTTGCCCTCGGATCATAATTCTTGTACACCCTGTGGCCAAATCCCATCAAACGTCCATCCCCATCCTTGACCGATTGAATAAATTCAGGCACTTTATCCAGCGAACCGATTTTTTTAAGCATGTGAATAACCGCCTCATTTGCTCCGCCATGCAAAGGGCCATAGAGCGCAGCACATCCCGCAGCTATTGCTGAATAAGGATCAACTCCCGAACTGCCGACAGCGCGTACCGCACTGGTTGAACAATTCTGTTCATGATCGGCATGAAGAATGAAAAGAACATCAAGCGCATGTTCAAGAACCGGATTCGGCTTGTAGTGCATCTCGGTCATCTTGAACATCATGGACAGAAAATTGCCCGTATAGCTTAATTCATCATCAGGAAGCACATAGGGAAAACCCATGCTGTGCCGGTAACTCATTGCGGCAAGAGTGGGGATCTTGCCGATAAGACGACGTACCTGCAGCTTGCGGGACTCTTCATCATCAATATTCTTGGCATCAGCATAAAATGTCGAGAGTGCGCCGATGGTACCAACAAGAATACCCATCGGGTGAGCATCATAGCGAAACCCGTCCATAAACTTGGTCATATTGGCATGCGTCAGGGTATTATGCCGGATATTGTAGGTCCAGACAGCAAGACGCTCCTTGTCAGGAAGCTCACCCTTGATAAGCAGATAGGCTGTCTCAAGAAAGGTGCTCTTTTCGGCAAGTTGGTCGATAGGATATCCACGATACCTTAGAATACCCTTGTCACCGTCTATATAGGTAATTTTGCTTTTGCAGGAAGCTGTATTGAGGTAACCAGGGTCATAACCCAATAACCCAAAGTCATCGGGAGATATTTTGATCTGCCGAAGGTCGATAGTGCGAATTGCTCCCTGTTCAATAGGCAGGTCAAAAGATAGACCTGTACGGTTATCCGTAATGGTCAGGGAATCTCCAGGTTTTGTAACGGCCATAATGTTAACGGTATTAATTTGATTAAACAATAAAAAATTGTGCCGCAAGATACATTTACTTCAAGAATTTATAAAAATCCAGTCAAATACTGCGGATGAAAAGAGAGAAGAAAGAGAAATGAAAATACTTTTTGGATATTATGAACCAGCTCCTTACTTTAACCACGTCTTAATGGAGCTGTAGCTCAGTTTGGTTAGAGCGCCTGCCTGTCACGCAGGAGGTCGCGGGTTCGAACCCCGTCAGCTCCGCATAATAAAAGCCTTTCCCCTGTCAGGAAAGGCTTTTTTCGTTTTGGGATCTTTTGAAAGCGATGGGTGTTTTCAGCTTTTTTTGCGTTTATCGCGAACATAAATGGCTTTTGACTGGCCTTCACCGATAAGACGCTCTTCGAAATCAAAAAGTTTTGTGGCAGCCAAAAGTTCTCCAAGCCTGATATAGCCATAATTTCGGGGATCAAACTCGGGTGACTGTTTGGCAATATTGCTGCCTGTGGTTGCAAGATGCGCCCAGCCGCTTTCGTCTGAAGAGGCTTCAACAGCATTTCTCAATAACCGGACCAAACGGGTATCCTGCTTGAGTTCCGCCATTGTTTTTTTGGCAATCGGCTCATTTTCGTTGATCTTTGCCCGCAACACTTCGATATAAATAAATTTGTCGCATGCTGAAACAAATGCCGCAGGGGTCTTTTTCTCTCCAAAACCGTACACAAACAACCCCGACTCCCTTATCCGCGAAGCAAGTTTCGTAAAGTCACTGTCGCTCGAAACAATACAGAAGCCCTGAAACTTGCCCGTGTACAAAAGATCCATGGCATCAATAATCATGGCGCTGTCGGTTGCATTTTTCCCTTTCGTGTACCCGAACTGCTGTATAGGTTGAATGGAATGCTCCAGCAACACCTCCTTCCAGCTCCTCAGGGCCGTCGAGGTCCAGTCGCCATATATTCTTTTAACGCTGGCTGTTCCATACTTGGCAACCTCCGCCAGAAGACCTTCTATAATGGTCGCCTGTGTGTTATCGGCATCAATAAGTACTGCGAGACGCTCTGTTTTTTCCACGGCCATGGCACTTTCCTGTCTATTGTTACTACTTTTAGAAAAACACCCTGCTCCGTTACTCTTGTACACGGAACCCCTGTTGCTCAATAACGGCTCTGATGGTTGCCATACTGATCATGTCCGGATCATAGTCAACGGCAACAACACCTTTAAGGTAAGAGGCATCAACCTCCGTTACCCCGTCCTGATCTTCAAGAGCTTCCTTGACAAGCAGTTGACAACCGCCACAGCTCATACCGCTTACCTGTAGTTCATTTTTCATGGCTATTGATTTATAACGATCGTATTCAAATGCGTAACTCCTTTCATTACAGAAACTCAACAACACGTAAAATGGAAATTTACGCACAGTGAGAGCCATTTGGAAATATTTCAGCAAAATCAGCACTGGATACAATCAAGATTGGCAGATAAGTCAGGGAGTGTTTATATTATAGAACTATGAATCATTCACGAACACCTTCAAGAACCGGAATATCGCGCTTTGTTGCCTTCATTCTGTTAGCCGGGCTGACACTCTGCACTTCATGCAACAGCAAACCGAATGAGATAAACAGCCTCCAGCAGCAGGTCTGGAAAAACCCTAAAGATGCGAATGCTTACTTGCATCTCGGCAATGCTTTTGCCCGCAGCCAACGCTACAACGAGGCATCGGAAGCGTTCAAAAGTGCACTTGCCATCAATCCAAAACTCGACGAAGCAACTCACGCCCTTGCTGCTGTTGCTTTCAACCAGAAAAACTATACCGAAGCACTGAAATTTTTTCAGCAACACCTTGCACACGCACCAAAAGATTCCCTTCGGCTTTACGATCTTGGCAATGTCTATATGCAACTGAAACAGTTTGACAAAGCGGCGGAATACTACAATGAAGCCATTGAAAACAGCGAATCATTTGTCGATGCCCACTACAATCTTGCGGTCTGTTATCACGAGACCGGACGCAAAGCTGAAGCAGAAGCGATTTACAAATGGCTTCTTGATAAAAACAATTATCTTGCCGTTTCTCTGCAAAAACATTTCAAAAACGAAGCCAGGTGATTAACGGAATTGAACCCCTGTCCATAAAAGAGGCGGTTTCGTGCCTTATCGCGACGTTAAACCGCTATCGTGACGAACGTACATCACCCGATGGCAGGACTCAAGCCCGGCTTGTAACATTTCGTCAACCCGTTCAACCGACAGAGATTCCGGAATGGCTGTGCCAGCAAAAGGTATATCCGAAACTTTTCTGGATGAACCGGGAACAGGATTTTTCTGTTGCAGGTATCGGAATTGCTGACACTATAGCTTATGATGGCGCAGGAGACAACAGTACAAGTTTCAGGCTGTTCGGGCTTGCCGTAGCAGAAAAAGATCCCGGCGCACGCTATTTCGGGGGATTCCATTTCAACAACAGGGAACAACAGGAAGCGATCTGGCAAAAGTTTACCTCATTTTCTTTTGTGCTTCCACTGGTTCAGTTGACCTTTGAAAAAAATACCTTTACCCTCACCTGCCACCTTTTTCTTGAATCCGACGATGATCTTCAGTCAAAAATCAGTGCAATAACCGACATACTCCATCTTGTTGTGACCAGTTCTGACTGTTCCAACCTGAAGTTGCCTGAATTACTGAACCTCGCCTGTAATCCGGATGAAAAAAACTGGATTGAACAGTGCCGCAAAGCAATCCAGAGCTTTGAGACCGACGGAATGGAAAAAATCATGCTGGCACGGCAGACTATTCTTGAATTCAGCAAAGACTTTTCACCGCTCTTTTTTCTGCTGAATTACCCCTATCCGCAGAATGCCATCTACAGGTTCTACTTTGAACCTGCTGAAAACCATGCTTTTTTCAGCTTTACTCCCGAAAGACTCTACCGCAGAGACAACAACATGCTGCTCACCGAAGCCCTTGCCGGTACCTGTTCCAAAGAGAGTATCAACGGCGCTGACCATCACGCCTCCGAAACACTCCTGAATTCAGAAAAAGATATCCGGGAGCATAATTATGTCAAGGAGATGATCTACAATGAGTTGCTCAAGATATGCAGCACTATTAACATGGATGACAAGGTACAGGTACTGCAACTGCACCGCCTTGCGCACCTCTATACCCGTTGTACCGCAACACTGAAGCCCGAGTTTGAGCATGACAGCGACGTGCTGAACCTTCTCCACCCGACTCCTGCGGTGGGCGGAGTGCCCAAACCCCCGGCCATGCAACACATTATGGAGCTGGAACCATTCAGCCGTGGCTGGTATGCCGCCCCTGTCGGCTGGGTAAGCAGGGATGCTTCTGAATTTTGTGTTGCCATCCGTTCTGCGCTTGTCAATGGCCGGTTTGCTTTCCTGTACTCCGGCGCCGGGCTTGTAAAAGGGTCTGATCCACTTTCTGAATGGGAGGAGGTTGAGCAGAAAATAGGGGATATTCTTGCCATAACCCGACAGGAAGCATGAACAACCAGCAAATCACGTCGCTGTGGAGCAGCATCATTGTTGAAGAGCTGATTCGCCAGGACGCAGGATTTTTTTGCATTTCACCCGGCTCACGCTCAACGCCGCTCACCATTGCCATCGCACGAAACCCGAAAGCCCGATGGAAAATGTTTGTCGATGAACGCTCCGCCGGATTTTTTGCACTCGGATACGGAAGGGCAACCGGAAAGCCTGCCGTGCTGATCTGCACCTCAGGCACTGCTGTCGCCAACTACTTTCCCGCTGTGGTTGAGGCATCAACTGATTTTCAGCCGATGATAGTGCTCTCTGCCGACCGTCCCTTTGAGCTGCTGGAATGCGGCGCCAACCAGACCATCCGGCAGGAAAATATCTTCGGCAGCTATACCCGATGGAGTATGCAGTTGCCTGCGCCGTCAACCGATACGCCCCTGAAGGCGCTCCTCTCAACGGTCGCTTATGCTGTGGCAAAATCTCTCGGAGAGTCAGCAGGCCCGGTCCATCTGAACCAGCCCTTCCGTGAGCCTTTTGAACCGGTAACTCCGGATCTCAACGATCCATGGGTCGCTCCCCTTCTGCCCTGGCTTGAACATTCCAAGCCATTCAACAGTGCAATAGTCCCCGAAAAAGTGCCCGATGCAGGCACCATCACCATGCTGCGCCAACTGCTCGCCGAGGCAAAGCAGCCGATGATCATTTTAGGCAGCATGACGAGCCTCACCGATGCCCTGGCGGTCAGTGAACTGGCCAACGACCTGAACATTCCCCTCTATGCCGATTTTTCATCCGGCCTGAGAATGGTGGCTTCAGTCCTGCCCTGGCAGCTCCTGCTCCAGTCGCCCGAATTCCGAAAATCCTTCAAGGCTGACCTTGTTTTGCACTTTGGCGGCAACGTCATTGCAAAACACCCCTCAACCGCACTGAAAGAGTGGCAACCGGAACACTACATTGTCGTCAAGCCACAACCGGCCCGCTTTTCCCCTGATCATAACGTTACCTGCCGTCTTGAAGCATCTATTGCACTGACCGCAGCCCAGTTGAAAGGGTGCCGTACCACTCCGCCAAAACTTGACGCCCATACGACTGAGAGCTTTTTCAGGGCGGTATCGGAAGAGATTCAAGCCGAACTGCTTCCCGATAAACCAGTCACCGATATCTCTGCTGCCCGCCTAGTGTCGCAGATCATCACGGAGCAACAGGTGCTTTTTGTCTCAAACAGCATGCCAGTCAGGGATATGGACAACTACTCCAGCAGCGGCCATGCCAAAGGTATTCCGACAGCCATCAACCGTGGAGTGAGCGGCATTGACGGCATTATCTCCACCTCTGCCGGTTTTGCTACAGGACACCAGAAGCCGGCAACGCTGATGATCGGCGACATCGCCTTCCTGCACGACCTCAACGCCCTCTCGCTGCTCGGCACACTTCCCTTTCCGCTGCAGATCATCGTTCTTAACAACAACGGTGGCGCTATTTTCTCTTTCCTTCCCGTATCAGAATGCCAGGATGTCTTTGAAACCCACTTCGCTACGCCACAGAACTACAGCATCCGCTCAGCCGCAGAGACCTTCGGGCTTGACTATGCCTGCCCGCAGACAAACCGGGAATTTAGTGAGGTGTACAGCGCGGCGTGTGGAAGTCCCCGGAGTGTTATCATTGAGGTGAAGAGCTCGCGAGCGGAGAATGTGCTCCAGCACCGGGCTTTGCGAGGAAGGATTATGGGGCTGGTGGCAAAATATCTCGATCATTAATTTTGACATTCCCTTTCACAGTGCCACGCTTTACCTCAATTCTCTTATCAGCCCTTTTCTGCAAACAATCCGTTTTATTCTGCATTCTTTTCTGCAAACAGGCACAACAATATTTTAATCAAATGATTAAATCATAATAAATTAGAAAATATTCCTCCCGCATTCTTTTCTGCAAATAAGCCGTTTTATTCTGCATTCGGAAGGCATGTTCTCTTCAGATCCTTACTTCCACGACTCTCTGTTTAAGCTGTTCACTTCCAGCACGAATAGCATCGGAGTCTATTTCAAGAAACCCGGCAATCGGCTCTTCCACTCGGGGATCAGCACCAGATCGCACTCGACGTCGATTCCATTATCTCCGACAAGATCCAGCTCACCGACATGGAGCGTCTGTTCAGCGGCAAAAGAGTTGCTCATGAGATGCAGGACGGCTTTTTTGTACTCCGTATCATCGTTGCCCGCAAGATGCTTGCCCTTCATCTCAAGCACAACCAGTTTGCCGGCATACTCACCATGCCGCACAGCAAAGATAAAGTCAGGATAGATTTTTTCACGGCGCCAGCCCTGAACGGCATAATGAGAGCGGGCCACATTGCGGTGCCACCATGTCAGGGCCTTGTCGCCATCAAGATAGACGGCAATGTCGCGCTCGTCCTGACTGGAAAAGTCGCCTTTGTACAGAGGGGAAAAGAGGCTTTTGTCCAACGCGCCGCCATCCCTTCCATTCAATTGCTCGGCACCTTCAGGCTCGAAAGTTTCCGCCGTGAGGGGCAACTGCCAGTTACGGCCATCGGCGCGCAACCGAAACTGAATGCGACCCGCCAGCACTTCGGTTGAGTATTCCGGTGAAAGTGTACCACTGATTCCGGAGCAAAGTGTACCAGTCATTCCGGGTGAATATGTACCACCGATTCCGGAGCAAAGTGTACCACCATTTTCATGCCAGATTTGGTGTTAGAACTTACAAAATTAT
>CAISRC010000006.1 GCA_903887845.1 uncultured Chlorobiaceae bacterium | reverse complement strand
CCTCTTCCCATTCCGAACAGAGTAGTTAAGCCCTGGAGAGCCGATGGTACTGCTTAACCGCGGGAGAGTAGGTCGTCGCCGAGTTTTTATAAAAGCCCATCACCAATTGATGGGCTTTTTTTTTGCACGCTCCTAACTTTTTATCGGGCTCCTATGCCCCTGCACAGGCTATACGATCTATATCTCCCCCATTGTTTTTCACCGAACACTGTGCTATTTTGAACCTTTCTCAGATTGGCAGGATACCCCTGCCGTACACTGTAACATTGTAATCTCCTGCCAGAATGCCCCTGAACGAATATCACTTTACCGCCGAGATGAGTGTTCGAGATTATGAGTGCGACATGCAGGGTATTGTTAATAACAGTGTTTATCAGAACTACCTCGAACATGTCCGGCATCTCTATCTTAAGCAGGCAGGTATCGATTTTAGCGAATATACCCGGCAGGGAGTTAACCTTGTGGTTGTGCGTGCCGAGCTTGACTATAAATATCCACTTGTTTCAGGAGATAGCTTTGTGGTTGGTCTCACCATTTGCCGTGAGTCAGCTCTGAAATTTGCATTTTATCAGGATATATTCCGCTTGCCTGATCACAAACCTGTTCTTAAGGCAAGAATTATCGGAACAGCCCTGAACCAGCGCGGTCGTCCTGAAATTCCTGAAGCGCTTGCCGCACTGTTGAATCCGGGCTACTAAGGAGATCTCATCCATTTATTGAAAAAAACAAATGAAGCCATTGATACAGGTTGGGCACTCTTATCTCGCACTCAGTCAGGGAGAGCAACAACTACGCGACGCACTCTATGAAGAGGCCGCAGAAAGCTACAAGCGGGCATTGGAGGTTTCGAGGAGCATACCGATAGAGGAGGCGTTTGACTATGAAGGTTTTGATGCTTTATGTCATACAGGCCTCTCCGGCGCTTATGTCAAGCTTGGCCGTTATGCGGAAGCCATTCATTCGGCAGATATCGGGCTTCACTACTTTAACCGCAGGGGTGAACTGCATCAGGATGAGGGAAAACAGTGGATCGCCGCTGTGCTCAATCGTGCACAGGCACTCGGCGGTATCGGGCAAACGGAAGAGGCGTTGAGAACCTATAGAATTGCCGGTGAAATGATTGCAGAACGCAAAGCTGAGCTGCCCGGCAAAGAGGAGTTGCAACAGTTGATTGTAGAGCATGTTTCCAAGCTGCAGCCCCTCGTTGCTGATAAAAAACCAGCCGGTTACAAAGCCTGGTGGGAGTTCTGGTCGTAAGTGTCAATGCATCACATAAAAAAAATACTGGTCATAAGGCTCAGTTCCATCGGAGATATCGTTCTTACCACTCCGTTGGTCAGGAGTATACAGAGCGTTTGGCCGGGCGCCAAAATTGACTATTGCACCAAAGCGCAGTTTGTCACCCTCCTTGCGGCAAATCCCCGCATCTCAACAATATATACACTCGAAGCGCCCCCCTCCAACGCTTATGATCTTGTGGTTGACTTGCAGAACAATCTTCGTTCGCACGCCATTGTCCGTTCGCTTCATAAAGAGCGTCTTGTACGCTACCGCAAATCCAACTGGAAAAAATGGTTGCTCGTGCAATGCAAAATAAATTTCTACGGTACCTATCGGAGCGTGGTTGATCGCTATCGTGACGCATTGAAAGAGTTTGCACTTTCTGGTGATTCCCTTGGGTGCGAACTCTACCCCTCTCCCAGCGAAAGAGCCTTTGCCAGCACCTTTTTCGATGGGGGCAAAAAAACTCTTGCACTCTGTTTTGGAGCGAAACATTTCACAAAGCGTTACCCTCCTCGAAGCTTTGCTGCCCTGCTCATACTTCTGCTCAGAGAAACGCAGCTACAGATTCTTCTTCTCGGAGGAAAAGAGGACGCTCAGCAGGCATCAGAAATCATGGAGGCTTTGCCTGCTGCGTCCCGACCAATGGTGCTCAACCTTGCCGGAAAATGCTCAATCATGCAAACCGCAGCGATTCTTGAACGCTCTGACGCAGTACTGTGTAACGATACCGGGCTGATGCATATAGCCTCAGCATTCGGAAAAAAGCTTTTTGTGCTCTTCGGTTCTTCATCCTCAGCATTTGGATTTCTTCCCTATCATGCGCAGTACGATTTGTTTCAGGTCGAAGTACTTCCTTGCAGACCATGCTCTCATATTGGCAGGGATCATTGTCCGAAAGGTCACTTTCGATGTATGAACGACCTCTCTGTTGCTCTTGTTGCGGAGCATATTCTTGATCATTTCAAATGTACCCTTTAATAACAAAACAATCTTGTATAAGGCGACAGGAAAACCTCTTTATTGGGAATATTCCTCATGGTTGGAATATTGGCGCAAATAGATTACCTTTAACGTTCAAATTTGCAAGATGGTGTTCACAGGGAAACCTTGAAGCCGTGGGGCTGGTCTGCGCAATGCCGGACCCTCGCCATATTGCAAGCAACTGTATTAACGTT
>CAISRC010000005.1 GCA_903887845.1 uncultured Chlorobiaceae bacterium | reverse complement strand
CATCTGGTTCAGGCGATTACCAATCCAGGAGACCTTGCCATGGTGCCGGATCCCTGTTATCCCATCCATTCCCAGGCATTCATCCTTGCTGGAGGAAATGTCCATCGCCTCAAGCTCGAACTGAACTATGATTTTACTCTTGACGAAGAGGGCTTTTTCCAGAACATTGAAAAAGCGCTCCGCGAATCATCGCCAAAGCCAAAGTATCTGGTGGTAAATTTTCCGAATAATCCTACCACAGCTACCGTTGAGCTTCCGTTTTATGAAAAACTGGTCGATATAGCCCGCCAGGAGCGGTTTTACATTATCAGTGATATTGCCTATGCTGAACTGACCTTTGATGGTTATGTGACCCCCTCAATTCTTCAGGTTCCGGGAGCAAAAGATGTTGCAGTTGAGAGCTATACCTTGTCGAAAACCTATAATATGGCCGGATGGCGTGTCGGTTTTATGGTTGGTAATGCCAAGCTGATCGGTGCCCTCGAAAAAATCAAGAGCTGGCTCGATTATGGCACCTTCACCCCGATACAGGTTGCATCAACCATTGCGCTGACTGAAGATCAGAGCTGTGTTCAGGAGATCTGTGAGGTGTACCGCAAACGGCGTGATGTTATGGTAAAAAGTTTTAGCAATGCCGGTTGGCCGGTGGTCTCACCCCGTGCCAGCATGTTTGTCTGGGCTCAGATTCCCGAACCCTTCAGGCATCTTGGCAGTCTTGAGTTCAGCAAGAAGCTGCTGAGTGATGCAAAGGTAGCGGTCAGTCCGGGGATAGGCTTTGGCGCTTACGGAGATGACTGCGTGCGTATTGCCATGATCGAGAATGAAGAGC
The DNA here is from genome assembly GCA_903887845.1 of uncultured Chlorobiaceae bacterium. Taxonomy (GTDB): domain Bacteria; phylum Bacteroidota; class Chlorobiia; order Chlorobiales; family Chlorobiaceae; genus Chlorobium. Next base: position 12,142 of record CAISRC010000005.1, on the reverse strand, counting down.
GTATCCGTCAGGCTGCCCGGAACATCAAAAAGTTTCTGCGCTGACTAAGGGACAAAGACCAGGCGGAAACCAACAAAGTTTGAACTTCCGTCTGGAGCGACGCTGCTACGATAAGCCGACCGGCAGTCTCTGGCACCGCTGTCCCAGCCTCCCCCGCGAAGCACACGGTTTGACCCTTTTGCCTGGTTAACAGGATTAATAACTAAGCCTTTCGCCCTGCATTCGTCATAGAAACTTGCGTCAAATCTGTCACTGCACAACTCCCAGACATTGCCATGCATGTTATAAAGACCCCATGCATTTGGAGTAAAACTATTAACAGGGACAGTGTTTTTTCTGAATATACCATTTCTATTGTTATTGTAAGGATAATCCCCATTGTAGTTAGCCTGTTCCGTAGTCAGATTGTCACCAGTAGTGAACGGTGTTGATGTTGCGGCACCTGCTCGACAGGCATACTCCCATTCCGCTTCATTAGGAAGCCTGAATGTCTTGCCTGATTTCTCTGACAGCCATTTGCAATAAGCATCAGCATCATTCGAGCTTACATATAAGACAGGATGGTTATACTCATCTGGTTTTCGTTCATTACCTGATGGACCATGCCTCCAGTTTAATCTTTCCTTTTCTTTCCACTCTTTTCCATCCCATATTCTGCTGCCGCTTTGTTTTTCGGAGTCAGTCTGATACTTTGAATCTTCTATGAATTTTTGAAAATCTGCAACGGTAACAACATATTTACAGAAATAAAAATCAGAAACCCTTACAAAATGTTTTGTTTCTCTTTCTTTGATTCTGTCAATTTCATGTTCCGGGCTTCCCATAAAAAAATCACCACCTTTTATCGGCACATAATTTATTGAGACAAGTGATGTTGGAGCCATTATTTCCAAACAAAAATTTCTTGTCATATCCATGCCGGCAAATTCAAATCCAAGTGCAAAATCACAGTTTTTTGAATTAAATTGGTTATTAATTTCTTTTGCTAACAAATATTCAAGAATAGATTTATGAGCAAATTTCCAATTCAAATTTGCGTCGCAGGTCAATAATGATTTCCCTGTTGCTTCATCAGGGGATAAGTCATAACCACACTGACATGCTATTTCCACAGCTCTTTTTTTTGAGATATGCAACACACCATCAGTTATCCATTTATTATAAATTTCAAGTGCTCCATTTATTGAGAATTTTTGTAACGCATCAATAAAAATCTTTCTATCACTTTCTTTTTTCCATTTTTTACTTTCACGTTCAAGCCATTTTTCAATAAGTGTTTCAAAAATTTGCGAACTGCTGGTATAAACCTTTTCATCTTCTACCAAGTAATCCATATAACTCATCAACATGGGACGAACCATAAGATTTTTACTGTTTTTAACAACCTGCAAAGCAATTTCTTTTTTTCTTCCATGACGGTATTTCAAAATACTATAACCGTACTTTCTATCCAGATACTTGTGTACGTCGGAATCTGAAAAAGGAAAAATGTAATATTTCTGAAATTTATGACGACCACGGCCATCCCTTCTTATACTAAGCTCATACAAGTCATCCTCTTGTTGCGGGAAATACTGTGTGCGACAGGTAATAACAACCTCCTTATACCTGCATGTATCAGTAACAATTTGACTCACACGTTGCTCAAATGCGCTCTCATCTGACACAGATTTGTCTTTTGAAAAGATAAACGGGTCTTCATCAAGACCATCCAGTAACAGAATTGTATTTGAAATATTATCACAATTCATTTTTTTTATTCTCTCCAGAATATCATCAGGTTTATCGGCATTCAGGCTCTGAAAACGGAGCAATTTAATAGTATATCGCTTGCCAAACAAAAAATTTAAATACGAATAATTTTGCAGATATAAATTAAGCATAAAAGCCGTCTTACCCATTCCGGAATCTGCCAATACAAGGTAATACTTGTTATGTTCAATATTTTCATTAAATGATCGTTTTAACATAAAGTCAATAAGATCATAAGGATGACCTGTATGTTTATATACCTCACCTGGATTATCATACCTGTTAGGTGACTTTTCCGCTGCTGTTGTCCTGATAAAAATTTCCCTTAAATCTTTTATATAATCTATTTCAAATTCAGGCTTCAGATCCCTTGCTCTTTTAATAATCTCATGCCATTCAATTATTTTTTTCAACCTTTTTCTGACCAAAAAAACAATAGTCCCTCCTGCAGAAAATACGGTAATTAGGGATAATAAATATAAATAGCTCCCATCAATTCCCGTCAATTCAAGCAGTTTATTAAGAAGGGGTAATTTTGCAACTTCCTCAAATATTTTATTCATTGCGTGAATTTGATTATGATTGCATCATTATATTTATTCGGAATAAATCACAAATCTTTGTAAATCAAAAAAAATCTGAAACCTCCTAAACTCATTTACCAGAAACCTCTCAGCCAGATATCCGAGGCTCGAAATTGTGATAAGCGTGCAAAATAAGCTGAACTCTGAAAAATGGTCTGTACACCACATGTTCCTTATTAGTGTTTGTAAAACAAATATACTCATATTTCACATAATGCAAGAATTGTTCGATAAACACATTGTAAATCGGTTTGCTTTTTCCATTGTTGATTACCCCATTCACAAATATCTCATTTGTAAACTGGCAAGCATGGTCGGTGTTCAAGGTTATATTAAATAATGATTTAAATAAAAAATAATTGATAAAAATATGAGCTGGCATCGGGGAAGTTAAGCTGTCTCAGAAGGGGTTGACAGTAAAATACAGAGGATTAAAGAGCCACAGTAATAACGGTGAAAGTTACAGGAAAAGGCTCTTTATTTACTGTGGTAATCTTGATATGGATATAGCCGCATGGTGGACTTTAACAAGCCATTTCAGCTAAATTCTGAGAAAAACAAAATTTGGGAGTTTGAGACTTATCAAATATAAACTTATGAAAAATAGTATATTATTGCTGATAAGCACTTCATTGGCAGGCTATTCTTCTCGTGCAAAAATCTCTTCAATAGCCTGCTGGATAGTGTCAACGACCATGCCTGAGGAAACAAGACTTGCTATGTCGCTTGCAAGGTCACCTGCACGGCCATGAAACCATGCGGCAGCGGCTGCAGTATTGAAGAGATCTCCCCCTTTTGCTGCCAGAGCGGCAATCATGCCAGAGAGAACATCTCCTGATCCTGCAGTTGCAAGTGCTTCAGTGCCGCTCGTGTTGAGGAGTGTGGTTCCATCTTTTCCTCCTGCAATAACCGTTGGGTTACCTTTCAGTAGAACGCTTACTCGATGGCTGCTCGCAAATTGTTGTGCAGTTTCAATCGGATCGGCAGCAATCATCTCAATCGGTATGTCAGAGAGACGGCTGAACTCTCCATAATGAGGCGTGAGCAGCGCGTTCTTGCATTTGCTTAAGGCTTCAGATCGTCCAGTGGATGAGATGGCATAGAGCGCATCGGCATCAAGAATCAGCTTTTTTTCGGTAATTTCGGAACATGTCAGCAGCTTTCTTACCAGATTGATGGAGTTCTGGTCGCGTCCGAGACCGCATCCGATCAGAATTACATCGACCCAGGATGCTTTTTCAAGAATTGTGGCAATATCTCGGCCGATAACTACCGCTTCCGGTATGGCAAGGTGAATGGTATTCGCAAGAGAGATCGGCACGGAGACGCAGATGTATCCAGCGCCGGTTTTAAGGGCGGCTCTGGCAGAAAGGATGGCAGCTCCAGCCATTGAGGCACCATCTGTTTGTGAACCGGCAATGATAAGTACTTTGCCGTTGGTATGTTTTGCGCTTGATGGATCTCTGAGGATGAAATGTTCTGATGCAAATTCCTGGTCGATCATCAGGCAAGAGGGAGAGGGGAGCAGAAAGCGGGGAATGGAGATCTCCGCAACGTGAACCTCTCCGCAACAGTCCGGTCCGTCATTCAGGTAGAATCCTCTTTTCAGAAAGGCCATGGTAACGGTAACATCTGCCATGATTGATGGTGCGGCAGAAAGGCCCGTGGTGGCATCAAGCCCGGAAGGAATGTCAATCGCGATAGTTACGGCGCCCGTATTTTCGTGAAGAGTGTTGATGAGCTCTATGCCGTCACAGAGTGGAGAGGGAAGTTCTGTTCCTGGTTTGGTCAAGCGAAGTCCGGTGCCAGTAATGGCGTCAATGAGACCGTCATAGCTTGTTCCGGCAATATAGGGCAAAGCGTCATCACAGCTTGTAAAGATGCGCAGGTTTGTTGTGTGCTCTCTGTAGGTTTCGAGAATAGTGAGTCCATCGCAATTGATTCCCTGCAGCTCCGCTTTGGGGTAGAGTTGCACGATGTCGACGGAGGCTTCAAGATTGAGAAGATGGCGAGCGAGCACAAATCCGTCGCCGCCGTTATTACCTTTGCCGCAGACGACAAGGAAAGAGGTGCCGGAAAAGGAATCCGTTTGCAGGTGTTCCCCGATAATACGGAGGCACTCACGTCCGGCAAGCTCTATCAGGCGGGTTTCGCCGATATGGAGCGTTTCAATTGCCGCCTTGTCGGCCTTTTGCATCTCGGGTGCGGTTACAACAGGCAACATGATGGCTCCTTATTTTCTTTATCAGGATGGTTTAAAGTTCGTCAAGGTGCAGGGCATGTTCGAGAGAGTGATCGTAAGCATTTTTAAGCTCATCAATCGTGAAGGCAAGAATCTTTTTGCCGTTCAAGGCTATAGCTGCATCCTTTTCAATAACTTGTCCTATTGCACATAGCGGTACATTGTGTTTTGCTGCCGTCTCCATCACTTCGGGACTGTTGTCTGGAGCTATGCTGATCACGACTCTTCCCTGAGCTTCTGAAAAGAGTTGCTGCTGGATGCGGAAAGGGGAGTTCTCTGCATTTGCCAGATCAACGGTGAAGCCGAGCGGAGCTTCGGCATTCATAATGGCTTTTTCTGCAAGAGCGACAAAAAGACCTCCGTCTGAAATATCATGAGCGGAATGCAGAAGTTTTCTTTCGGCAAGGGTTACAAGCAGTCGCTGAAGGTTTGCTTCATGCTCAAGGTCGATTGATGGAGCCTCCTGACCGGGCGTGCCGTACTGCATCACCAGGTATTCTGATCCGTCAAGAGAAAGTAGCGGATCTCCCAGAAGAATAATGGTGTCACCGGGGTGGGTGAACGTTGATCCGACAATATTGTCGATATCATCAAGCAGACCAATCATACCGATGGTAGGGGTCGGGTAGATTGCAGTTCGCACACCGCCGATGAAGGTTTCATTATAAAAACTTACATTGCCGCCGGTTACGGGGGTGTTGAAGGCCCTGCATGCCGCTCCCATTCCTGCAACAGACTCCTTGAACTGGAAGTAAACCTCTGGTTTATAAGGATTGCCGAAATTTAGGCAGTTGGTTATGGCCAGAGGTTTTGCTCCGGAACATGCGATATTTCTGGCGCATTCAGCAACTGCTATTTTGCCTCCCGCCAAAGGATTGAGATAGACGTAACGGGCGTTGCAGTCCGTTTTCATGGCGATACCTTTTTTTGTCCCCTTGATGCGAATTACTGCAGCATCGGAGTGGCCTACCGGAGTCACCGTATTGGTCTGCACCATGGAATCATACTGCCTGTAGACCCATTGTTTGCTCGCTATATTGGGGCGTGAAAGCAGTTCGAGGCTGAGAGTTTTGAAGTCAAGGGTGTTGTCGTCAACAAGCTCTGCTACCGGCGTCACCGGTTTTTTTTCGATGGCTTCACGGATATAGACTGGTGCGCCTCCTCCAAGCACAAGTGATTCGGCCGGGATTTCGGCCACAACGGCTCCGTCGTGAAAAACTCTCAGGTGGTTGTCGTCAGTGACGCGTCCGATGACTACCGCTAAAACATCCCATTTTTTGTAGACTTCAATAATTTTTTCTTCAAATCCTTTTGCTGCTACGATAAGCATCCTCTCCTGTGATTCGGAAAGCATTATTTCGTAGGCACTCATGCCCGCTTCCCGAATCGGCACAAGATCAAGATCAATCTCTATGCCTCCGGATCCTGTTTTTTCAATACCTCTGGCGCTCATTTCTGAAGTTGAACTGGTGATGCCTGCGGCGCCCATATCCTGCAAGCCAACGACATAACCTGTGGCAATGGCCTCAAGAGTGGCTTCAAGCAGCAGCTTTTCAGCAAAAGGATCGCCAACCTGAACACTGGGACGTTTGTCTTCAGAGGCTTCACTGAGATCTTCAGACGCGAATGTCGCCCCGTGAATGCCGTCCCGTCCGGTTGAGGATCCGACAATCAGCACGGGGTTGTCTTTACCGAAGGCGGTTGCGCTGACGGTTTTATGGTGCTCCACGATACCGACAGACATGGCATTGACCAGGGGGTTGCCGGTGTAGCCCTCTTCAAAGTAGATTTCACCTCCAACGGTTGGGACGCCAAAGGAGTTTCCGTAATCGCCGATGCCCCTGACGACACCATCAACAAGGTAACGGACATGGGGGTCTTTTGGAGAGCCGAACCGGAGTGAGTTGAGTGATGCGACCGGTCGTGCCCCCATGGTGAAAATGTCACGGTGAATCCCGCCGACGCCTGTCGCCGCTCCCTGATAAGGTTCAACAGCGGATGGATGGTTGTGTGATTCAATCTTGAAGGCGACAGCAAGATTGTCCCCAATATCGACCAGTCCGGCGTTTTCTTCACCAGCAGAGGTAAGCAGGGCAGCCCCTTCGCGAGGAAGGGTTTTCAGCACAGCTATCGAATTTTTATAGCTGCAGTGTTCCGACCACATGACGGAGAAAACCCCCAGTTCAGTAAATGAAGGGACTCTTCCAAGAATAGCAAGTATTTTACCGTACTCTTCAGCATTAAGGCCATGTTCTGCCGCAACGGCAATGGTGACTTCAACTTCAGTATGTTTCATTATGTACCAGTAAACGTTTCAATGTTTCATGGCTGCTGGCCGTGACAGTTTTTATATTTTTTTCCGCTTCCGCAAGGGCAGAGATCATTGCGTCCAGGCTTTTTATCTGCGATTATCGGCTGCTGCAGGCTCTCTTCATTCTCATCCTCATCCTCATCGTTATCTTCAACGATGGAGTAAACACTTCCTGCTGCGGAGTGCTGGGCCACCAGTTTATCCTGTCTGACAGCCGCTTTTCGCTGGCGCTCTTCCATCTCGTGTGCCTCTTCAGGATCGACTGGAAAGAGCTTGAAGGCAAGAGAAAGAGTTTCGAGTTCTATGTCGCTCAAAAGATCGATAAAGAGACGGAAAGCCTCCTGTTTATACTCAAGAAGCGGATCTTTCTGACCATAAGCGCGTAAATTGATTCCTTCCCGAAGAGAATCAATCTCACGAAGATGCTCTCTCCAGCGGAGGTCAATGACGCTCAAAACAGCATATTTTTCAATCTGCCTCATAATCTCTTCCGGTACGGCGGCCTCTTTTCGACGGTAGAAGGCGAGTGCGGTATCATAGAGTTTTTCGGCGGTAACCTCGATACCTTCCCGTTCAAAAGTTTCCCGGTCAGGCTTGAACTCGATGGAGAGTTCTCGCATCAACTGTTCCTCAATGCCATCGACATCAAAATCCTTGTGATATTTTTTGACAACCGTATCGCTGTAATCTTTCAGAAGGTCGAGGATGTCACTGGTCAGCCGCTCTTTGATCAAGCCGTTTCTGCGCCGGGAATAGATAACCTCGCGCTGCTGGTTCAGCACATCGTCATATTCGAGCAGTCGTTTTCTGATTGCAAAGTTCTGTTCCTCAACTTTTTTCTGTGCTCGTTCAATCGATTTCGTGATCATGGAGTGCTCAATCACATCGCCCTCCTCATGACCGAGACGGTCCATAACAGAGATTACCCTGTCGGAACCGAAGAGGCGCATCAGCTCATCTTCGAGGGAGACAAAAAAGACCGATTCTCCGGGATCACCCTGTCGTCCTGCGCGTCCACGAAGCTGGCGGTCAATACGGCGGGACTCGTGTCGTTCGGAACCAAGAATAAAGAGGCCTCCAAGTTCGCGTACACCAGGGCCAAGTTTGATATCAGTTCCGCGTCCTGCCATATTGGTGGCAATGGTCACAGCTTCTTTATGCCCTGCTTCTGCGACAATTTCCGCTTCACGATCGTTTTGGCGGGCGTTGAGAACGTTATGGGCAATCTTTTTAGCGCGCAGCATCCTTGAAAGGGTTTCAGAGACATCGACACTGGTTGTTCCGACGAGCACCGGCTGCCCCTTTTTCTGCAGTTCCTCAACCTTCAGTACTATGGCATTATACTTTTCCCGTCGTGTTTTATAAACCAGATCATCCATATCTTTCCGGATGATGCTGGCATTGGTGGGAATAACAACAACATCGAGTTTGTAGATTTCATAAAACTCCGACGCCTCGGTTTCCGCTGTGCCGGTCATGCCGGAAAGTTTTTTGTAAAGACGGAAGAAGTTCTGGATTGTGATGGTTGCCATGGTCTGCGTTTCACCCTCAATCTTTACATTTTCCTTGGCTTCAATTGCCTGGTGAAGGCCATCGCTGTATCGTCGACCGGGAAGAATTCGTCCAGTAAATTCATCGACAATCATCACCTGTCCGTTTTGAACCACGTATTCGTCATCCCGCTCGAACAGTGAGTAGGCTTTCAAAAGCTGACTGATATTATGCAGTCGCTCTGAACGGTCGGCAAACAGACGGTAGACGGCATCTTTTTTCTGAACCTTGTCAGCAACAGCGACTGATGTATCACTTTCAATAGCGGCAACTTCCAGCCCAACATCCGGGAGCATGAAAATATCGCTGTCCTGATGGCTGAGTTTGCTGAGAAACTCACGTCCCTTGTCAGTTAGATCAATAGTGCCACCCTTTTCATCGACTGCGTAATAGAGCGCATCATCAACTTCCTGCATTCGGCTTGAATTGTCTTTCAGGTACTCGTTCTCTGTCACCTGTACCAGCTTTGCCACGCCAGCCTGGGAGAGCATTTTGATGTAACGGCTATTCTTTGGCTGTCCCCGTTTGACACGAAGCAGTGCAAGGCCGGCGTCTTCATTTCCAGGCTTGGTTTTCATGAGTTTTTCGGCATCGGTCAGATATGATGCAACCAGATGCTGCTGAGCACGGACCAACTGCTCAATCCAGGGTTTGATGTCCTGGAATTTGCTGTTGTCGGCATTAGGAACCGGCCCTGAAATGATAAGCGGCGTTCTGGCTTCATCGATCAGCACACTGTCCACTTCATCAACAATAGCATAATAAAAGTTCCGCTGCACCATCTCATCCGGGGTTCCGGCCATATTATCACGCAGATAATCAAATCCGAATTCATTGTTGGTGCCATAGGTTATATCGCAGGCATACTGTTCCCTGCGCTCCTCAGGTCGCATGGTATTGAGGATAACCCCAACCGAAAGGTTGTGAAAGGCAAAGACAGGGTTCATCCACTCCTTGTCTCTCTGGGCAAGATAGTCATTGACGGTAACGACGTGAACGCCTCTTCCGGTCAAAGCATTGAGAAATACGGGCAGAGTTGAGACTAAAGTTTTTCCTTCACCGGTTGCCATTTCAGAAATTTTTCCTGAATGGAGCACAATGCCGCCGATAAGCTGAACATCATAAGGCACCATATTCCAGATCATCTCTCTTCCCACAACCTGGTACGTGTGTCCTTTAAGACGTACGCAGGTCTCTTTTACAAGGGCAAACGTTTCAGGCAGGATATCCTCAAGAGCGGAGGCTGTCGCTTTTTCATATTCCTGGGCAAGAGCGTCCAGCCGGGCGTTTATGGTTTCGACCTCTTCAAGATTAATGTCTGGATTATCAAGTTTCAGAGAGAGACTTTTTTTCTCCTGCTCCATTGGTTCCAGAACGTTACGGACTTTCTGTTTCAATTCCAGCCCTTTTTGCCTCAACTGGTCGTCGCTGAGTGATGCCAGACTTATCTGCAGTTCGTTGATACTGCCGATAAGAGGCTGGATTTTCTTGATATCTTTTTCGTGTTTTGATCCAAAGATTTTTTCAAAAATTTTCAACATGGGGGAGTGTTCGCTCTAAAATTTCAGTTTTTGGTTGAAAAGCGATGCATTACGCGGTTCTCTCTTCGCTCTAATCCAATAGTTTGTCAAGGTATTGAATTAGAGATTGATAAAAAAGCAGGAAGCACTGAAAAAAAGGCCGCGACTGGTGTACACTCCTTTTCTCATCATTGAGAAGATCAGTGTTTGATGTGTCAATGAGTTGCTCCGGCCAGTTCAGCAAAAAAATCTTTCAGGTGCCTTGTGCCATAAGAAGGAGCCAGATGGTCAAATTTCAGTGCTTCAACAGCGAATGAAAAAAGGTCTGCCAGATTCCGGTTAAAGAGCCCGGTAACCATAAGCCCGCCTTCTGCAAGCCAGAAGGGGAGTGGAGTTATCCACGCAGTTTTGCCGCAGGCATTGAACGCCATTTCCATAGTCTCTTTGAAGGTGTAAATGTCCGGGCCACCAACAGGTATTTCACGGCAATCACCCTCCACAGCATCGACACAGACCTTTGCAAGATCGGCGCCATGAACGGGGTTGATTTTTTTTTCTCCTTCTCCGATCATAAAGATATGGCCGCTCTGGGCCATACTAAAAAATCGACCCATGTCAGAAAAGTAACCGTTAGGTCTGATGACCGCCCATGAAATACCTGATTGTTTAAGAGCAGCAACAAAGAGCTCATGCGCTTTGATTGACGGAATATCAGCCATTTTATCCTGATTGAAGACTGACACATAGATGAACCTTGAAACATTTTCACTCACAGCCTGATCGAGGATTCGTTTGTTGCCAAGGTAATCAACATCATTGCTGGTGTGTTCCGGGTGAGGAGCTGTAAGACCGAGCGCAGAAAAGACGATGTCAATCTCTTTACATATTCCAGTAATGCTTTCGGGAGCAGTCACATCACCGATTACAACTTCATCAACTATATCGTGAATTGCAGGTTCACCGTGAGCTCCTGGAGTTTTAATTTTTTCTGGATCCCTCACAAGAGCCCTGACCTGGTAGCCTCTCTCCTTGAATTCTTTCACAGCATACCGGCCAAGATAACCCGATGCTCCGGCGACCAGAACTTTTTTTATCAGTGTCATGAATTGCTCCAGTTGAATTATTAAAACGAGTGCAGTTTTTTTATCTCTTTCCGCCAGCAATGGAAGAGAATATGGCCGCCGTAACCAGCCAATTCCGGATTCAGTAAAGTGCGCGCTTCAGCATCAAGTATAAGATAATTCGCTGGAGTTAAAGAGCGAAGGGCTGTTCTGCTGTTGAACCATTTCCCAAGATATTGCCTTACATGGGTATCAATGGGGAAGGCATCAAAACGACCAAGACCGAAAAGGGCGATACAGTCGGCAATTTTATATCCGATACCCGGGTTCTTGCAAAGCGTGCTGCGCAGCTCTGCAAGTGGAATGGCAGGATCGCTAAGAGCCTGCAAATCAATTTTCCCATCAGCCACACCCTGTGCTGCAAGTACGATGTTTTTTGCCCTGATTCGATTGTTGTTTGTGCAGGAGCTTAGCACAAGGGGATCAACAGCGGCAAGCCGCTCAGGGGTAGGGAATGAATGGAGGATAACCTCTTTCCCTGATAAGGTTATTGATATTTTATTCCCATAGTTTTTTTTCAACATTCCGATCTGTTTTCTGATCAAGTGCATACCAATTCCCTGAGCACACATAAATGAGATCATAGTTTCATAGGGGTCTTGTCTGAGTATTCGAAGTGAAAAGTAACTTGTTAATAAGGAATAAAGCTCAGGATTTAATCTCCTGAAATCATCTTGAAAAATAAGATTCGCATCAATTTCAAATGAAAAATAACTCTTTATATAATCAGCAATTAATACAGAATTAATCACTCTTGCATCAGATTGTATTTCAATAATATTATCAGATATTTGCTTTATAATGACAGGAATATCTCTAATTACAGAGAGATAATACTCCGCATCAATAGACATAGACTCCCATAAAAATGTTTGCCCACTGAACAATGATTGCTTGACATCTATCTTTAATGTAGATGTTATATAATTCTTGATATCCAAAAAATATTTTTTAGTTATTAATGAGTAAAACCTTACTCTTCAGTCTTAAGATAAGTACTTATATTGATTATTTTAATATATTATATTATAATAACTTGTGCTATTTTGTATAAAATTTTT
>CAISRC010000004.1 GCA_903887845.1 uncultured Chlorobiaceae bacterium | reverse complement strand
CTGCCCGTTCACAACATCAAAAAAATTCTGCCCGTTCAGTGGCTGACTCACAAGTATTTCCGCAACCTGCATGAATTTGTCGGCAGTCCGGTAGCAAACTGCCAACTCTGGTTTGACCGGAAAATTACCGATACCGACAATCTCATGTTTTCACAGGGCACCATATTTGCCACCTTTGCCGATGTCTCCATCACCTGTGCAGAAGATTTCCAGAAAGGTATGGGCTCTGCAACTGGAGGAAGTGTCATGAGTCTGGTGCTTGCTCCGGCACACCAGCTTATGGATATGCCGAATGAAGTTATAACTGAGCTCATCATCAAAGACCTCCATAATCGTTTTCCGAAATCCCGCGAGGCAAAACTGCTGAAATCAACGATTGTCAAAATTCCCCAGTCAGTCTACAAAGCTGTGCCGGATGTCGATAAATGCCGTCCTGACCAAATCAGCCCGATCAAAAACTTTTTCCTCGCTGGAGATTATACCGATCAGCACTATCTGGCCTCAATGGAGGGAGCTGCACTGAGCGGAAAGCTGGTTGCTGAAAAGCTCCTCAGCCGATTCGGAAATTAAACCGGTCTCATTCACACTATACTGTTATGCACAAAAGAGAGCCATTGTCTCAGCATGTAATGTTTGCTACCCCGACCGAACAGGTGAAACTGCTTGAAGAGACTGAATGTGGTATTCTGCCTTTCAGCAGCAAGCTTGACACATCTGGTCACGCTCCACTCCGTTCTTCAGGAATCGATATTCTGCAGATCAACATCGGATATACCTGTAACCTTCGCTGCCGTCATTGCCACGTCGATGCTGGCCCGGAGCGTAGAGAGATGATGACACGCCAGAACATGGGATATTGTCTGGATGCTCTCGACAAAAGCAGCATAAAAACCGTAGATATTACCGGTGGCACCCCGGAAATTAACCCGGAATTTTACTGGTTGATTGAAAGCATACGCTCAAAAGTGCCCGATGCAGAAATTCTTGTTCGCTCAAACCTCACCCTTCTGGAAGGAAATAACCGATACAGCCATATCCCTGAGTTTCTCAAGCAAAATCGGGTAACGATCATTGCTTCACTTCCCTGCACCACAAGAGAAAAAGTTGATACGATACGGGGTGAGGGAGTCTTCGACCGCTCCATAAATGCACTGAAACTTCTGAACAGAATCGGTTACAGTCAGGGGAAAAATGGCCTCGATCTTAATCTTGTCTATAACCCTGAAGGTCCGTTCTTGCCTGAAGACCAACAACATCTTGAGCATGAGTTCCGGAAATACCTGCTGAACAACTACGGCATTATGTTCAGCCACCTCTACACGATCACCAATATGCCCATAAACCGTTTTCTCAACAACCTGCTTGAAAACGCCCAATTCTGCGAATATATGGCTCTCCTGGCGAAAAGCTTCAATGCAGAGGCAGTCAATAACCTGATGTGCAGAAGCACTGTCTCAGTTGGATGGGATGGTACACTCTACGATTGTGATTTCAACCAGATGCTTCATCTGCCGGTAGCAAAAGACGCACCGCAGCACATCAGTGAATTCAATGAAGAATCTCTAAAAAAGCGCCATATTGCTATTGGTCAGCATTGCTACGGTTGTACCGCAGGGGCCGGTTCAAGCTGTCAGGGCTCTCTGGTATGAACAAAAGTGACCGGCAGCTCATCATTTTAAGCAAAAATCCTGAAGCGGGAATGGTCAAAACCCGCCTGGCGACGAGCATCGGTGACGAAAAAGCCCTTGAAATCTACGAAATTCTCCGCCAGCATACTGCCCGGGTTGCAGAGAAGGTCCACGCAAAACGCGTGGTTTTTTACTCCCGCTTTATACCCTCTTCCGATCTTTTTTTCAACGATAATTTCAGCGCCAGACTGCAGAATGGTAATGATCTGGGCGAGCGGATGCTGCATGCCATCAAAAGCGGCTTTGAAAGCGGCTTTCACCATGTTGTGCTCATCGGAACAGACTGTTACGAACTGAACCCGGTAATCCTTGAAGATGCATTTTCCATCCTTGAGCGAGCTGATGCCGTTATCGGCCCTGCCAAAGATGGAGGATTTTACCTCATCGGCATGAAGAGAGTGATCCCTGAACTTTTTGTTGACCGGCAGTGGAGTACCCCTGACGTGCTTCAGGATACTCTCGCAATACTCAAACAGCTTGATACAACCTGTGAACTGCTTGTGGAACTGTCGGATATCGATACCTTTGACGACCTAAAAAAAAGCCCTTTATGGACAAGCAAACCATAAGCATCATTATTCCAACCTGTAACGAAGAGAGCTTCATCGCCTGTACGATTCAGAAACTTCTTGCCTTAACGGATCGCTCAGAGGAAGTGGAAATCATTGTCAGTGACGCAAGTACCGACAAGACAGCCGATATACTTTCAACCTTTCCGGTAACCCTCTGCAAAAGTTCAAAAGGACGTGCCATACAGATGAACAGCGGGGCTCGTCATGCCAATGGTGACATCCTCTATTTTCTGCACGCAGATACACTCCCGCCTGAAACCTTTATCGACGATATCCGTTCAGCCATTGCCTCAGGCAAAGAGGCTGGTTGCTTCAGAATGCACTTTGATGATGACCACCCTCTCATGAGCCTGTTCGGATGGTTCACACAGTTTCCCCTGATGATCTGTCGAGGCGGAGACCAATCTCTCTTTATCACGAGAGAACTCTTTACCAAAATTGGAGGATTCGACGAAACCCGTCTCATTATGGAAGATTACGATATTATCTCCCGGATAGAAAAGGTCACACCGCTTCACATTCTCGAAACAGAGGTAACCACGTCAGCGCGCAAGTATCACCGCAACGGCATCATCCCTCTCCAGCTCAGCTTCGGAACCATTCATCTTATGTATGCACTTGGATTTACGCAAGAATCCATTATCAAGTACTACAGGGAAAATATTGTCTGAGAAAAGAGAAAGAAACACTTCGCCCAAAATAGCATCAAGAGGTAACTGGCGTTAATTAATAAGTTGTTATATTCAAAAAAATATTTTCATTTTCTTACCCTTAATCCAATCATAACTATGGCAGCAGAAGAACTCAACAAAGCGGCAGGGGCAGTGGTACCTGTCTCATCGAACAATACAGATACAGGCGTCGGCAATGGAGACATGGCCCATCTGATCGGGAGCGTGGGAGCCTTGATTGACTCAACTATTGTGTCGGTACAGGAAATCATCACCTCCGTAAGTTCCGTTACCGGGCAGCTTATTGATGGCGTTAGCTCAACCATCAATTCACAGCCTGTACAAGGAATGATTACGTCAGTAGGTTCCGCTACCGGTCAATTGATTGAAGGAGTTACCTCTACCATCACCGTCGAATCGGTACAGGGAGTGATCAACTCGGTGAGTTCCGCTGCCGGTCAACTGATTGACGGGGTTACCTCCACCATCAATTCAGAGCCTGTCAGGGAGATGTTCAACAACGTCACAGCCGTTCCAGGACAACTTATTGAGGGAGTCACCTCCACTATTACATCAGGGCAAGTACAGAACTCTTTTCAGGAGCTGGGGAAATTATGGACCGGACTTCTCGAAAACCTGAACGCCGCTGGCAGTTCAAGCCAGGTTCAGAACCTTTTCAATAATGTCAGCGCCGGGCTTGGACAGCTTATGAACAATTCCTTCATGCCTGGAATGCCGGGGATGCAGGGAATGCCTGGAATGTCAGGAAATCGCTCAAAAAAAGATGTTACCGAGATCCTGTTCACACCTACGGCTCCGGTTGAAGTAATCGCTCCAAAAGTGATTCCTGTTGCTCCAGCCCCAACGAGCGCTCCAAAAGTGATTGTTGTTACACCTCCTGTTCAAGAGAACAAAAACTGAAGCACACCTCCCTCGCCATCATTCTGAGCGAAGTAAAAAATCCTAAAAAAAGATCAATGCTTCGCTCACCATGACAAAGCTCAAGCTTATTAAGGCTATTTTCCTATCCTCGGCCGATGCCCGTATGGCCAAATCCCCCTTCGCCTCGAACCGTTGAGGCAAGCTCTGCCACCTCCTCAAAATGCACCTGCTCAACCCGGGCCACCACCATCTGGGCAATACGATCGCCGTGTGAAACAGTAAACGGCTCTTTGCCATAATTGACAAGAATCACCTTGACCTCTCCCCGGTAATCCGCATCAATCGTTGCCGGAGAGTTTGGCAGTGAAATCATTGAACGCAAGGCAAGCCCGCTCCTCGGACGAAGCTGCGCCTCATAGCCTTCTGGAAGTTCAATGGCAAAACCGGATGGAATAAGAGCTGTTGAAAACGGTGCAAGCGTTACAGGCGCAACGAGGCAGGCAGAAATATCCATTCCTGCAGCATGAGCGGTGGCATAAACCGGTAATGCTGCTTGTTTATCAAGACGAACTATCTTTACTTTGAGCATTGGTCAGAAATGGCTTGTTATCAGGATTTTTTATCGAACAATAATATAGTCAGAGGACAATTGAAACAATCACCAGAAACCGTCTATGCCCTTGCCTTCGGTGCCCATCCCGATGACGTTGAGCTCTCATGCGGAGCCACGCTGCTGAAAATAATAGGTGAAGGACGAACCGTAGCTGTCTGCGACCTCACAAGAGGAGAAATGGGAACGCTCGGTTCCCCTGAAACAAGAAAAAGTGAAGCTGCAACCGCAGCACAACTGATGGGCTACCAGAGCCGCACAACCCTCGATCTCGGCGACTCAAAACTTTTTAATACTGAAGAGAACCTTGCCGAAATCATCAAGGTCATCAGGCAATTCAGGCCACACGTTGTTTTTGCAAACACCCCTGACGAACGACACCCCGATCACATCAAAGCCTCAAGACTTGTAACCGAGGCATGCTACTATGCCGGGTTACAACAACTTGCCACCACCATAAACGGGAAAGCCCAGGAGCCCCACCGCCCTGAACATCTCCTCTACTACATCCAGTTCAAACACCTTGAACCCGACATTATCGTTGACATTTCAAAGACTTTCGAAGCCTCCAGAAAAGGAGTTCTCGCCTTCAGCACACAGTTTTATAAAAGCGGGATAACAGAAAGCCCAAGAACAATGATTAACCGCCCCGAGTTTCTCACAGGCCTCGAAGCGCGCGCCCGCTACTTCGGCGAACAGATCGGCGTCCACTATGGGGAAGGCTTCAAGCTATCCAATATTCTTGGAGTCAGGTCTTTCACCGGGACGTTTTAGAAAACGCATAAAAAGATTGCTGAAGCTTCATAATCCGCTCACCATCACTCGCAGCCGACACAACAGATAAAGGGCACTGCCGTGAGGGGTGAGGTGCGCAGAATTCTGAAAAGCCCAAGATTTGCACCCAGAGGATCGGGTGTCTTCTGCGCACTGTTCTCTCCAATTCTATGTATACCGTGAGTCATCTCCTGGGCAATGGGGCTGCCAAAGAGAGCGGCAGCTTCATTCAGCAGACTATCCCTCTTCTTCATTGAGTAATTATTGATATGTTCGTTGATCTTTGTGATCTGCCCATAGACTTCCACGCAAAGTACACTTAATGATGAGTCGAGAGGAAGACCGTAGAGTTCGAGCATCGTCACCACATCCTTATTGTAAAAGCAGCTCCTGGCATAACGAACGCTCTCTTTTTCTCTCATCTGTAACTGGCTTAGCTCAAGCTGAAGTGCTTTGACAAGAGCGGAATTCTTTCTCCTCTTTGCATTGACGATCTTTCTCCTGAACTCAACGTCAAAGCGATGCGGCGACAACGGGGGCAACTCGATTTCATCAAGCAAAATGTTACGATAATCGAGGCCGTCAGCCTGTTTTACCTGCGCATAGAGCAGGCACCAGATAGAGGTACGGGGCGGATCTGAGGTGACGTTTTTTCCGTTATAAACGGCTGAGGCGTAGGGCGCGCTGACACAGATCTTCTTTTCGTCTCTGGTAACCATACACAACATATTGGGAGCGGGATGCTGTAATCCGCTAACCCGCAATTGCCTGCCGAACCGGCCTTGAGCTGTACTCCAGACTCTGTCGGAGTGGCCGTAGCGGAATTCGTAGGTGAAGAGTCCGAACAGTTCCGGGCTTTCGGGATGGAGTCCGGGAGGAGTGGGCAAAAGATAAAAGTGCCTCTCCTTATCGATGGATTTTTCCAGCTTCTGCATGGCGCCAAGCCCGGAATGTTCGTGCCCGGAAGAGGAGGTTACTGTCCTGACATATTCAGGGTCAATAGGCAGAGGTGACTCATCCGGAATGTTCATCAGCTCTGGATTGTTATTGCTCAACAATTGATCAGGCGCACAGGCAAGCACCCGGCAGAAAATATCGTCATGGTCATCATCAGGCAGCTTGTCGAATTCCAGCCAGAGAAAACGCTGACGAGGTTCAGTTGCTGAGTAGGGAATATTCCGTACGTATGGCGACAAGGCTATGCCAGCTCCGACAAGCCTGGGAACCTGCGTCGGATTAATTGTTGTCGGAAGCAACAGAGGAGCAGTTTCAAACGTGCCATCGGAGAGCGGTTTGTTGCCGTCTGCATGGGCCCGAAGCTGCGGCTGGAGTGTGTACTGCACTTCCGCCTCATCCGGCAGCGCAGTTCCGACGGGATGCATGTCAATGACATCGATGAAAATCATGCGTGTATACTCTCGGTGAACCTTTCCGTCCTCGCCTTGCTGGATTGCCTGGAACGAAGCTATCCTGCGCATTTCAAGATCACCGATAGTCTCGTAGGTTTTTTTCTCTATCGCCAAAGGATCTCTTCCCCAACGGCGGCGACGCTGCACAATGACACTGCTTGTCTCCAGTCCGTCCCACGTCCAGTCACGGTCAATAGAGAGATTGGTGCAAACCAGCCAGTGACCGGCAAACTCTTTTTTGTTTGCGAAGGTGATGCTGCTGTTATCGGGAGCCATGGTATGGCGAACCATGTTGCTGCACCAGAATTGCAGACGTTCTCCGTTTCTGGAAAGAAGTGTCGTCTCTTTGCACTCTACATCAAGTTGCTTTGCAAGCCTCTGCACAATATCCGGCAGAGCGTCGTTTGTGCCCTGCAATGTTTTGAAGATAATGGGATGGAGTTTTACGGTGACAGGATCCGGCTGCAAATAAATGCCCTGCAGAAGCTTCGGATCTGTCGTACCGGCAAAAAGTGCCATCTCGTTTTTTGAAGGCATGAAAAGTTTCAGAACTGTCGTTTTTCCAT
The DNA here is from genome assembly GCA_903887845.1 of uncultured Chlorobiaceae bacterium. Classification (GTDB taxonomy): domain Bacteria; phylum Bacteroidota; class Chlorobiia; order Chlorobiales; family Chlorobiaceae; genus Chlorobium. The sequence continues at coordinate 17,406 of CAISRC010000004.1, read as the reverse complement.
AGCGGCAGTCAAGATCGGAGTTATCGTTCAGGTTGCCCCAGTAGGAGGCGTCGCCTTCACAGACGGCACGAAGAGTCAGTCGAATGTGTCGCGCAGTTGGCAGAATAATAGTGCCAGCCAAGGCCGTGATGGTCTTGTTATGAAGTGGATCGGTGAAGGGCTCCGCTTTCTCCAGAAGATTGAGCTTGTTGTCATCAATGTACTCAACGGGAATCTCTACTGCATCGGTGAAGGCTGCCGGAAAGGTGCGGTACGTTTTGTAGAGCGTGATGTAGTGCTCCTGCCCGTCATCGCTGGCAAGATTATCAAGTTGGAGTGTCTCCACTTCAACTTTCAGCTCCACCTTCACCACATCAGGATCGGGGATACCGAATGCTTCCGCTTTTTTGTTGAGAAGAATATCCTGGGAGGCATTCAGTAATTCTGTGACAGGATCTGCATATTTGCCGGTATAAACAACTGCAGGAAAGCCCAGCAAGGGGCGTGCAATCTGCAACTTCTCCGCATCAAAATTGACGTCATCGGTATTGAACACGATAGCATCACTATTGATGATACGCAGGGTGTTCGGAGACACATAGCGCTTGAAAGCAATTGTCGCAATGTGACTTGGTAGATTGTTGATGGGTTCAGCAAGATATTGAGGTCCGCCTCCGCTGATATCGCTCATCCGCACGCGAAAATCGTAGGTATTGCCATACACAAGCTTCGTCACGGTCTCCACCGCACTGTAAGTATCGCTGATGGTTACAGGTTTGTTCTTGTCCTGTTCGTTGGCATATAACCGGGAGGCCACTTTGTCAGGCAGCACCATAGAGGCGTTATTCCAGTTTCCAAAGTAGAGGGGAAGCCAATAATTGGTTCCCCCTGCACTGTCAAGCTTCGTCGGATAGACCTGAAAAGGCAACTCTCCGTTGTATGGATTTGGCTTGTCTTCATCTGTCGTAGCAGGCCAGATAATAATATCTTCGAGCATTAAACTTTTATTGCTTTCCACAGCCGTCAAGCTCTCCCACGATGCCGGAGCGCCACCTGACGTTTCGTTTAAACGGACATCGATTTGAAATCCGTTGACGCCAAGCGGCGCATCAAGCCGGTCGGCGCCTACCGTTTCATCGACTGCAAGCTGACGAAGATACCAGATAAGAATCTGCTCATCTTCCCAGCCAAGACGAATGCCCATCTCTTTCTGGGGATGAAAACCATCCTGCTCCTCCTTCAACAAATTATGGCTTACAGGCTGATTGGCGTGAACAATAGTTGCAAAACCATCATTGAAGCGTGCCGATTCAATAAACAGCTCGTCGTAAATACCGGTGGGGGAAGTTCCAGCATTCAGCACAGGAAAGAGCACCGGTGCAAAGAGTGAGCGGGCTTCACCCTTTTTCAGCATCGGAATGCGGGCAGCATAGCGGGCAATAAACGGGCCGTCGGCATCGGTCAATGAGGCCGACTGTTCCAAGGCATAATCCGTACCGGGTTTGATGTCGATATAAAGCCACCCGCCTTTATCAAAGTCGCCATCAGCAAGCTGAATGGTTGTTTTTCTATAAAGCAATCCGCCACGCTCTGCCAGTAAAGGTTGACGCAGCAAATGGGCATAGACCTTACCCCAGCTCACCTTATTGTCCGGGACAAACGGGACGGGAGGCTTCTGCCCGCGAATTGCACAAAGGTAGCTGTCGTCAATAACAGCGTTCGGCGTTCGCGGTGCAGTGAAGTTAAATGCTTTTCGATACGAAACCGGCAGGTATTTCTTTACCGAGGAAGAGAGATCAACTGCTGCCGGGGCAGACTGTGCACCCGCTTTGCCGGTACTCCTCTCCTCATCAATATCGAAGTACTTCGGCTTGCCATCGGGGAATTTTGCATCCTTAAGCGTCTTGTAGAGTTTTGATATTTCAGGAGGGTAAAGCAGTACTGCTATATCTGTAACCCTTTCGTTTACAGGGACTTTCCCGGGAAACTCGTCGGGATTATTCACCACCATCGCAACGAACGAGGGTTTTACGTCCGCAAACGCCGTCGCCGAAAGAGGATTGTACGGTGTCGTGATCGTGTCGAGGGGACTTATATTCCTCGGAATGAACACAATATTGAGCGAAAGCAGGCCTGCGTTATCCACGCCTTGCGGAAAGGCCATGAGTGTAAAACGGGAATTTTTATAGGAAGGCATAGTATTGAATCCAATAGTTGTGATTAATTCAATTATTTCAGCAAACAGCGGTTACGCAATCTGCCGTGTTTCTTCCCAGCTTTCGCTGAAACTGATGTTGATGATCAGGAAAATACTGATGTCGAGACCAAAGGTCACCTGCGCCTTGCAATTGGTGGGCGTTCCCGGGCCGCCTTTATCAATAGTTCCTTTCGCTTCTATGGTGATGGTAACGCCAACTAGACCGCCAAGAATTTCAGCATGGCCCCGGAAAAGAATGAAAGCTGATACCGCAACTCTCTGACTGCTGTCGACGTAGATTTCGACCCCGACCATGAAGAGAATGCTCACATTGCCGATAACAGGAAGTCCAACGCCTATCTGTGCGCCAAAGCCGAATTTCATATCGAGCGAAATCAGCGGGCTGGTGTCGGCACGAAGAGTGAGATCGGCATTGCCCACCGCATAGACAGTCGCTGCGGCAATAGAAACACACATGACCTGCAAACCGCCGTGAAACTTGAAGAAGGCTCCGGCTGTAGGAAGCAGTTGCTTGGGATCGGTCGTCACCTTGAGTGCCGCATTGAAAAAGACTCCGAGGCCAAGACTGGCTTCCAGCTTCAGTGGCGTCTGTGGCGAGTCATATAATGCTCCCGGCGGGAACTTGACCAGCGGAATATCTTTTGTTGCCTCAAATTTGTATTCCCAAAGGTTGGCACTGTTGCTCATCGCCACCTTCAGCCCCTTTTTGAGAACCTCTGCGTAGTCACCAGTAGAAAGTGCGGCGAGAATTTCAAGAATCTGGATCACCGGCTTCAGGTCATCACTGTATTCGATTTCAGGCGCTGGCAGATCAAGGGCAGAGTCGGAAGCACTCTTGCTGCCGAAGTCGGTTTCCGTCCCCTTCTGTGAATTAAAGTTTCCCTTGATGGTAAGCAGCCTTTTCAGCGGCCCGAGATCAACCACCATCGCCATACTGTTCATCCTGCCCTTCCAGCTCTTCGACATATCTGCGGCAAAAGAGTCTACATCAAAATCAAACTTGCCGATGTAATCTTTCGGAGGATCTTCGCCAGCTTTCTTCGTTGCCTTGTATTCTACATAAATCTTAAGGCCAGTCACGTCCACCAGGGGATATTCAAAGTTCGGTAAGTCAAACTTGAAGGCTTCATTGATGAGATCGTCGGCTTTGTTTTTGATGAGCTTGTAACCCTGGTCGAGCAGTTTGCCACCCTCTTCCTTCACATTCAGCTCCATTATTTCCCAGACCTGCTTGCCGACATCTGTTACGCCGGGCAACTTGCTGAAGGCCTCAAGCGGATTGCCGTTACGGTTGTCGATACCTTTGAGAAGCTGCATTGCAGTCCCGAAGGTACTTTCGGCGTCGCTGATATTGGGAAAAATCCCTTTACTGTTCATGAGACGGTAGGCATCAGCCAACAACGGCGGAGTTTTGCTCAACAGGGAGTCAACACCCTTTTTAAATGAAGGAGTAAGGAACAGAACTTTCTGCGTGTTCATATTCTGCAGAAAGCCGAAATTGATGGTGGAGGCATCAGGCGTCCGGAGAATATCTCCCGGATAGGCAATACGAAGCAGCTCCTTGGCTGCCGCAACCGGATCAACCACCGTATCCTTGTTCCATTCGCCAATACGGATGAGGGGAACGCTCAACTGTTCTGCAAGGGGTGTAACTTCTCCAGAACCCCTTTCGTGCTGCACCATGGTCCAACTCCCATCTTTGGGAAGCACCACTGAGCCTCTTGCTGCACAGACAAAAATCGGCTTATTCGAAGCATCCACTGCGTTGTTCACGTCGAAACGGTTCAACCTCATATACTGCTTCGTCCCGGCAACTTTAATGGTGCAGTTGATTTCCGCACCGATAGAGTTATTTTCCGACTGGAGCAGTTTTACGAAATCATCTTCCTTTATCGGCTTCCCTTGAGGCCCGATCTGCACATAACCGACAACACCCCTGCTTGCGACTCGGTTTGAGGTACCACCCTCAACAACCTCCTCCAGTTCCACATCCGCATCGAATGTTACTGCGAGCAGTTCGCAAGTGCTATTTATAAACTCTTTCGGCTTCTCCTGGATGTTCCTGACATTGATAATGCCGTGAATCATGCCGGGATGAAAGGTGAAGGGGTTGTCAACTTTGTCAAAATGATGAAAAACATCAGCTTCGGTCAATACGGGGGTATCGTCCGCTTTTTTGGCAATCTTATAACTGAAATCAAACTTCCCGTCGCTTTCGGCTTTCCACCCACTGTCGATGCGACAGACATAGCCGTTGGCAAGGCGGAAGAGCGTAATGGTACGAACAACTTTTACACCCCACGGGTAGACCATGCTTTTGACCTGTACCACTTCGTGGGAAGTCCTTCCGGTCACGACATTAAAGAGCGCCTGGCTGGTCTGGGCAAAAGCTGCGTCTTTATTATGCCAGTCGCTGAACATACTGGCGCCGTATCCGCTAAGGCCAGCTTTTGTAAGGGGTGAACCCGGCCTGCAGGGAAGACCCCATGTGTTGCTGAAAAATTCCGAATTGAATATCCTTGTCGGCGAATGCGCCAGTGTGCTTGCATAGGTCGGCGATCCGTCAGGATTATTGATGTTGAAAAACTGAAAGGTGAATCCTTCGAACATGTCATCTTCACCCGGCAGCGATGACGATCCCGCCGTCAACTCCAGTTGAATACCGCCGTTCACATAATTGTTGAAAGCCGGCCTGATGTTTTCGAGCCCGGGTGTTCGTGATTGCCCTGATTTGTTATTCAAAATGGCAGCGGTCACCATCCCGAACGGCAGATTAAAGATTGCATACGTTCTGCCATCTTTTTTATTGCGGTAGGTTTCCACAAGATATTTTGAAAGCGGAATCGGTGAAAGTGTCACGGATTCCGAACTGAGGTTGCCGATACGTGTCGGGAAACCATCGTTCTGATAATAGTTGAATCCTGCAGGAGGATCATAAGGAACTCCGACAGGTGCGCCCGGCTTGATTTTGGGGGGAGTAAGATTGAACACCGGTTCCCATGCAATTTGCGGCACCGTGAATGCGTGAGCAAAAACACCTTTTGTCGTAACGTCAAGTCCCCGCATCTGTATCGGGAAAACCGAGGCGTTGGCCTCATCATGAATATTGATGTCGAATTGCCGACCGAGATTATTCTGGAAGGTGAAAGCCACACCCATTTGATTGGCTTTACTGCTGACATCGACCAGAGCAAAATCATCCTTAATGACACTGAACCTGCCAAAAGCCTGTGACTGAAGCGAAATGTTTTCCTGTATTGCACGTCTTGCCGGTGTCTCAAGCGACTGCTGAGAGTGTGTTTGCGCATAAACATTCTGGAAGGGACTCTCCATTGCCACCCGGGTAAAATCGGTCAGCGGATCAATTTTCTCGGCGTTGGTTTTGCTTATAATTTTCTCAACAGGAAACGGAGCCTGCAATGGGGCAAAATGGAAGGAGACGCCGACACGGTCACTTTTATCAGTCATTTTTTCCCACTGCACCAAACCGATCAACCATAACCAGACAATGCTCTCTTTTTTCCCTGACGTCACGACAGCGACCGTCGTCGGACGGCCCATTTCAAACTGTTTCCGTAAAACGCCAAGGTTCGCGGCATAAGGATCGGGCAAGGTCGGCAGATAGGAAAACATGCCGAAGCTGATATAGAGCTTCCCTTTTGTGACAGAGGAAAAATCTTCCGAACACTCTCCGAAAAGAACCACGCTGTTGGGGGGGGTTACGGTAAACAATGCATTGTGCATCGCCAGTGCGTAAGGCTTTACACCGGGTATTTTGCCCGGCTTCGAATTATCTGACAAAACATCGTTATCGATGATGGCTATTTGCCGTTTGGTTTTACCGGCGCTGAGAACATAGCCGCTGTTTTTTGTTTTCACGGTAACAGCAACTCCGTCAACCTTCACCGGGCGATCAACAAGCATCTCGCAATTTGTTGTTCCAGCGACCATTTCGTCACCGGCGGCAACGGAATTGAATAGGAAGAGTGCATCCTTCTGCAAACGCCACTCCATTGTGGTGCCGAAGCGGTTCACCTCATCCTGCCAAAGCGCGAAAGTCTGGAGGGCTCCCGCCCCGTCACTCTTGAGTTCCGTGAGGCCGATTCGCCCCGGTTCGCCGATGATAAAGGGGCTCGGGAGGGAAATACGTTTATTCTGTAAATTGATGGTGGCGGCGTCAAGCCCAGGGCCGCAACCAATAATGAGTGCACCGTTCCCGTCTGCTTCCGGGGGATTTGCCAAGTCAATTTTGGCTGCGGGAATGCTCCACCAACTCTTTTGAATGGGTGCCTCGCCTTGAAACGTGCACAACGTCGAGTCACACGTTCCGATCTTGAAGAGAGGAGTATCGCACTCCACAGGAATGAAGAGTCTGCTGAAAAACGGAAGAAATAGAGTGTTCAGATCGCCCTTATAGTTAAAGGCTGCTTTATGGCCATAAACAGACCAGGAGGATGACTGAATCGCAAGGATCTGCTTCGTGATCCCTTTGAAACTGAATTGAAAGCTTTCAGGAAGCTTGAACTCCGTCTGGCGGGCGTCCACTCCGTAAGGACTTGTCGGGTCACTTGCAAAACTCGTGTTCTGTTCAAGCTGTAACTCGACATGAACCGTTGTCAGAGCGCTCACCGTCAATTGACCATTGAGAATCTCCGGGTCGTTATCCAGCGTGAGTGTTCCTCCCTTTACCCGAAGACCACAGAAATATGCCGCGTCTGCGGCAGAATCGAAGACTCTGGCATTGATCCATACGGAATCAGGAACGATGACATACTTTCTCGCAAGTTCGACAGGCAGCGTGTTGGCAAGAACAAAGAGGGGTTCAACAAAACTTGCCTTAAACAACATCGCAGGTTCTGTCCAACCATTGATATAAAGAGGAATAAGCTTCTCGGTACGTACTACATCAAAATAGAGATTTTGTCCGCTGCTGTCTATAAAAGGGCCCGACGTCGTTACCCTTACACCTGCTGCGGCTGCCGGAGTACTTCCCTGCACCTGGGTAGTGCGGACAGGAAGAGTGCGCACAAATACCTGCTGGTTTTCTGGTGTCCGGGATTTGATGCGCGCAACAATCTTGTCAATCTTGTCGATCCGTTTTTTATCAACGTTGGTCGAAGCGAACAAATCGCTCCGCTCGAAAATAAAATCCTGATTGCGAATAGTTTCGGGATCCTGTTGAAGTAGAGCAGATGCAAGTTTTTCCTGGAGCTCTTCAAGGGATCTTTCTTCCTGAGTATTGGTTGTCTGGATTTGCCCGGTCAAAGAGGCAAGCAGCGTGGAAAGAGTTTTTTCAGGCATGATGGTTGGGCTTTCAAATTCTTGACAAGAGAGAGCAAGGTCACACAACTCAACGGCGTCCGTGATGTGAAACCTTTTTGCGACAAGTCTTAAATAATACGGATGGCGGTCTTGAAAAGCCTGAGAGCATAAGAGAACTGCTCTTTGATAAAGGTTATCTTTATCAAATTAAGATATATATGTTGGCTATATTTTACATAAAAAATCCTGAAATATCTTTTTTTTATTTAGTCAATCTTTTTCTTCGCAACTCTCAATCTCACACTGAAGACTGAACCGTGGTTAACTCGGGATCGAACTTCGACATCACCTTTATGGGCGAGAACGATATGCTTCACAATTGAGAGCCCGAGACCTGTGCCTCCAAGCTGGCGGGAACGCCCCTTGTCAACCCGGTAAAAGCGCTCAAAGATACGCTCAAGATCGTTTTTTGAAATGCCGATTCCGTTATCTTCGACCTCCAGTCGAACATCATCATCAACTCTGAAGGCTGAAATCCTTATCCTTCCATTGCTGTCATCAACATATTTGATGGCGTTGTCGAGAAGGTTGCGGATAACAATATCAAGATACCGGGCATCAGCATACACTGGTGGAAGTTCTTTGGAAATATTGATATCAAGCCTGATCCGTTTTTTATCCAGTGACGGTTTCAGAAAGTCAACCGATTTTTGCACCACTTCATTAATATCGACTCCTGTAAATTGATACTCAATGTAGCCCGACTCAATTTTGGAGAGATCAAGCACGTCGTTGACCAGAGCCGTGAGCTGTTGACTTGCCTGCAGGATGATGTTCAGAAAGGGTGTCGCATGTTTTGGATCATCTATCGCCCCTTCGAGCAGGGTTTCGGTATAACCGGTGATAACGGTAAGTGGCGTGCGCAGTTCGTGTGACACACTGGAAACAAAATCACGCCGTATTTTTTCAAGGTTGCGAAGCGTTGTGATGTCATTCAGCACAACCACTGTTCCTTCAAACCGGTTTTCCTTGATGAGGGGCATGGAGCTAATCTGCATAATGCGTAACCCTTTAGAGGTCATAAGCGACATCTCCTCCTTGCGTAACGCTATTTGTGTGCTGTGAACTCTGGCAAACAGCTCCTGAAGCTTGCTGTCAGAAAGATGCCTGACCGAGCGCGACTTGAACATCGCTCCGTCAATATGTAACATTTTTGATGCCGCAGGGTTGACAAGAATAATATCACCGGATACATCGGTGACAATAATTGCTTCACGAATGCCCGAAAAAACAGCCAGATACCACTCCTCACTGCGACGCATTGTTGTTATCTTGTCCGTCATCACCGTAAATGCCTGTGACAGCAGACCGAATTCATCACGTCGCTGAGAGTGGATAACGCCGGAAAAGTCTCCTTTAATCCTTTTTTTAGCCGTGTTAGCAAGCACGCGCAGTTGTCGGGTAAACAAAAAAGCTGTCAGAACACCAGCGGCAAGAGAAAAAAAGAGTATGAATAAAAGCTGCCCAATAACCTTGTTGCGAAACTCAAGTTCATAAATTTCGATGTCGTAGAGCGGTTTGCAGAATCGAAGAATGGCCCACGGTTTTGGCAACCCCACAGGTACCGCCATATAGAGCATGTACTCTTTTACCGATTGGCTGAATCGAGTATTTTCGCCGTAACCACTTTCAAGAGCGGCTTTAACCTCGGGTCGGCCACGGTGGTTTTCTATGGTGATGAGCTTCTCTTGCGAGATTGAGGTATCACCAAGAACCCTTCCATCAAGATCAATCAGGGTGACTCTGACGTCAAGTGTACGACCCACCTGTGCCATCCATACACGAAGTCTTTCACTTGATTGCCAATCTTGTGGCTTCTGCTCCAGGAACTGTTTGTTGAGCAGAAGGTCCCGCTGCAACTCATGTCTGGTTTCTGAAGTCAGTATCTCCGTCAACCGATGGCTAACGTAAAGATAGCTCATGACTACCGCAAAAAAAATAATCCCGCCAAGAGCCAGACCAATCCGGAAATGCAGCTTAACGTGCATGGGCTTCATCATTATTCTCCACAAGCTTGTAACCAAGCCCCCGTAGTGTTTTGATGATACTTCCACTCTCCCCAAGCTTTTCGCGGATCCTTGTAATGTGCGTGTCGATAGTTCTTGTGCTGATATTCTTGTCTATATCCCAGACATCGCTGAGCAACGTCTCCCGTGACTGGGCCTCTCCCTTTCTTTTGAGGAGTGCGACAAGCAGTTTGAACTCCATAAGGGTGAGCACAAGCTCTTTGCCATCAAGCGTAACAATATGACGAGTAAGATCTACTTCAAGACCGCCAGTCTTGAGTACCTCCTGCATTTTGCCCCCCTGACGGCGCTCCCGCTTGAGGATTGCGCGTACCCGGAGGTTCAGCTCACGAGGACTGAACGGTTTGATAACATAGTCATCAATGCCGAGTTCAAAACCAAGAATTCTGTCTATCTCTTCCCCTTTGGCCGTCACCATAATAATGGGAATATCCTTATAGAGTTGATGCTGCCTGATTTTTCGGCACAGCTCGAACCCGTCCATTCCCGGAAGCATGATATCAAGAAGCACAAGGTCAAAACTTTTTCGTGAAAGTTCTACAAGAGCATCTTCAGCGCTGCCCGAAAGATGACATTTATAACCTGCCCGATTAAGATTATACTCCAGCAGGTTCGCGAGGTCCTGATCATCCTCAACGACGAGCAGCATTGGATCCGACATAACATTACATTAAAAGGTGAGCTTTGACTTCATTATTTTCTCTTTTCCAATGTACACTAAAATTGCAAACGTTTTTGTAACCAGCTCTCGTTGGCTCCCGGCAAATCCTGCTGTTTACTGATTATTAACATACCCTTAACAATCCCTCAACACTTTATCACATATCTTGTCAGGTTGACAAAGCACGGTGTAACCCCTGCCTGCATCTATAATTCCAGAGATTCACTCTTGAGATATGCATCATGTTTGAACATTACTTTTCCTTTCAGGAATTTCTTAAAATAGTGCCGGGCCTTCTCATTTTCCCCATTTCTTTATATCTCGGCTTACAGAAAATCGGAACAAGAGTAAATGCAGGAATTTCATTTGGCAACAATCCAATTTCACCATTGTGCATTAGGTATGTCGATCTCAGAAACATGAAAGATCGCACCATTGTTATCTATTCAATATTTGTTTCCATAAATAATGATGAGTATTTATTAGAATTAAAAAAGTGTAACCCCCCATTAATTCTAAAAGGATATCAATCAACTATTGTTGAAATACCTCCATATTCTTTTTTGCTTCTGGATGGCAAAAAGTTTGAGCTTGACAAATCAATGACAGAAAAATCAACAATATATCTTGAGCTGGCACATAGTACGGTTAAATGCAATACTTTAAATTATCAAAAACCTATCAGTAAAAAACTGAGCAAGTATCGTATACTGGAAAATATTACAAACAATTTTAATGGTATTATATATGATGAACACGCCGTATATGCCATAACTTATTCCTCATGCTCTCGTGTAAAGACTGCAATAGTGAATCAATCAGGAATATTTCACGGGGAGTGGGAATTTGATACACTTCAACTCCCAATGAAATCCATGAGCACTAAAGAAGCCGTAGAAGCTGAGCTGAAGGCGATAGGGTTTGGCGATCATGTTGACTGGTTTAAGGTCTATTTTTTACGTCAGTAATTCATAAAGAGCAATCGTATTGACCATTCAAGATGCTTGTGAAACTTTTGTCACTGCTCAAGAAAATTAGTGTTTTTGAAAAAACAGCACAAACAATTTTTTCTAACTAATAAAAAGTTATATGACGAAAAAAACAGCTAAAATAATATGGCAATTGCCTGTAATGATTGCCATTTCATTTCTATCGTTGTGGAATGATTCCCTTTATGCACAAGAAAAAGGAGATGCTTCGCTTCGGAAAATTGAAACAATAGTGGTGATTTATGCGGAAAACCGAAGTTTTGATAATTTGTATGGAATGTTTCCGGGCGCAAATGGCATTTTTAATAATGTGAATGGGAAGCTTACTGATTGTAATGATTTCAAACAAGTAGACCGGGATGGTGTTACTCCTCTTGCCTATCTTCCGCCTGTATGGAATTCGGTTCCCCCCACAGGCGATAATAGCGTGAGCAGTGTCAACAAATTGCCTAATACACCTTTTCGTATTGATAAACCATCTATCGCTTTCCCTGGAGGCTTGATGCCTGACAAAGCGACACCTGATTTAACCCACCGGTTTTACAACAATCAGATGCAGATTAATGGTGGCAAAAACAACATGTTTGCTGCATGGTCTGATGCTGGTGGTTTAACAATGGGTTATTACGACGGTTCTGTCATGCGACTCTGGAAATTAGCTAAACAATATACCCTTGCTGATAATTTTTTTATGGGAGCTTTTGGTGGATCATTTCTGAACCATTTCTGGCTGGTTTCCGCATCTACTCCCACGTACCCTGATGCCCCTGCCATTCTCAAGAGTAGTGTTGAGACAAGTGGTGTAAAGCTCACTCTTGCAGAGAACTCCCCTGTCAGCGCCATGAGCGGTAAAGCAGTTTATGTTGCAGACCAATCGGTGACCCCTGATGGTTATGCGGTTAATACGCTACAGCCTGCTTATCAACCGAGTGGAATTCCTCCCGCTGCTGGAGGAAACAGTCAACTTGCTGACCCGACAAAAAATCCTCTTCCTCCTCAAGATTTCAAAACTATCGGCGATCTCTTAAGTGCAAAGGGAGTAAGCTGGATATGGTATGCCGGAGGATGGAATGAGGCCTTGAAAAATCGCAGTATTATAAATAACAATAAAAGCTCCAATTTTCAGACCCACCACCAACCGTTCAATTACTTTAAACGATTTGATCCAACAACTGCTGCTGGCTCAGAGGAACGAAAACAACATCTGAAAGATTATTCGGATTTGCAAAAAGATATGGTGGCAGGAACATTACCCTCAGTTGTCTTTTACAAACCACAAGGTAATCTAAACCAACATCCGGGATATGCCGATGTGATGTCTGGAGATACCCATATTGCAAAAGTTGTCCATGAGTTACAGAAAAGTCCTCAATGGAAAAAGATGGCAATTATTATAACCTATGATGAAAATGGCGGGTTCTGGGATCATGTGGCTCCGCCAAAAGGTGATCGCTGGGGACCTGGCATACGTATTCCGGCCATTATCATATCACCCTGGGCCAAAACTCATTTTGTCGATCACACGTATTACGACACAACCTCTATCCTGAAATTTATTACAAAGCGGTTTGAGCTTGAGCCGTTACCCGGCATTCGGCCACAGGCAGGAGATTTGACCAACGCTTTTCACTAATTGCTCTTTGCAGGCAACAACCCTGAACGTTGTTGCCCTGCTTCATGTTGTGAGGCGTCAGGAGATGCAGTTCCCTTTCACATTGTAAGCCGTCCGAACTTGTTGATCATCAAAAAGCTGTGCATTTTTCCCGCAAATAAAATCACCGCCAACTTTTTTCAGGGTACCATCGAGCACTGACAATTGGTTTCCTGAACAATTGAAATTTCCTTTCACCCTTTTAGGTGCACCCTCGAGTGAAATCAACTGGTTGCATGAGCAATCAAAATTCCCCTTGACTTTTTCAGGTGCCCACTTGAGGGACGTCAGTTGATTTCTGAAACAGAGAAACGTACCAACTTCTTCTGGAGCACCTTTAAGTGATGTCAACTGATTCACAGAACAATTAAAAATACCATCAACCTTTTTCGTGGCCCCCTTGAGAGAGGTAAGTTGATTCTTTGAACAATCGAAGTTACCGGAAACGACTCTCACTCCACCTTTAAGGGAAGTTAACTGGTTGCCTGCGCAAGAGAAATCCCCCATAATGCAATCGGGACTGCCTGCCAGGGTGGTCAATTGATTGTGTGAACACTCAAAATCACCCTGAATTTTTTTTGGAGCGCCGTTGAGTGTGGCAAGCTGGTTATATGAACAATCAAAATCACCACCAACAAGATGTGGGGCTCCTTCAAGAGTGGTCAGCTTATTTCTGGAGCAATCGAAATCCCCCTCAACGACCTCCGGGCAGCCTTCAAGAATGCACGCCACAGTTGAGTCATCATGCTCGCCTTTCAGCGATGTCAACTGGTTGACAGCACAAGAAAAGTCCCCCATAATAAACAGTGGACTACCATCAAGAGATCTCAGTCGATTATTTGAACAGTCAAAATTCCCATAAACTTCCTCCGGGGCAGCTTCGAGAGAGGTCAACAGGTTGCCTGAGCAATTAAAACTTCCTTTAACCTTTTTAGGAGCGCCCTCAAGTGTTGTCAGTTGGTTACCTGCACAATTAAAATTCCTGACTTTTTCCGGGCAGCCGAAGAGTGACGTTAACCCCTTGTTTGAACAATCGATGTCCTCTTTTCCATCACAACTACCCATCACATCCTGAAATGTTACCTGCGTCCTGTTTTTTTCCATTATGATGCACCTCCTGGTAAATATTAGTCATCCTGATATGAGTCACTCTGATTCAAACAACAGTGATTTTAGCCTATTTTCCCGCAGACCATTTTCACCATTTTCCGTAGTTTCGATGTAAAAAAACTTCTGACAGAATAAATGGCACTGGTTGTATCTCCAATTTATAATGTTTTTAAAGATAGGGTTTTCAAAAAAATAAAGAGACAACCAATAATAATGAATTGTTACAAACAGGTTAAATCTTTAGGAAGCAATTGAGAAAAGTTAATACTGAGCCCTTTAGTCTTAACCTGTAAATGTTTCAGAGTTGTAACAGAAGGGCCATTGATTGTTACACTTGAAGCGTATAGATTAGGAACATTTAATTTCCGTAACAAAACATTGCTCGATCATCACTTTTGATCATTCAAAACAGATGAAAAACTATTTCAGATCTTCTGAAAATTCAGCGGACAAAACAATCATCTTTATATGTCAGAACGCCCGACTCATGTACTTATAAAAGAACTCTCCTTGATTCTTGCTCAACTCTCCGGGAAAGTAGTGGGAAATTTTCTTGATGCCCTTCATGCCGTTAAACATCACGATGATCAGGGCGCACACCATATCAGAATTGTGGAAAATGAAATTGACGTTGCCGAGGTCAACCTTGAGGAGCGCTGTCTGGCTTTTCTCGCCTTGCAGCAACCGGTTGCAAAGGATCTGCGTGCCATTGTCACCATTATAAAGATAAATGATGAACTGAAGCATATCGGGGATCTGGCTATTCATATTATTGACCGTATACCGGAAATCAGTCCTGAAATGCTCGAATCGTTTGAATTCGAAAACATTTGCATGCACGCAGGCGAAATGGTCAAGAAGTCGATTGAAGCATTTGTCTCTAAAGACAGCATTCTTGCCAGACTTGTCAGTGCCATGGATGAAGATATTGATTCCATACACCGAAAAGTTTTCAAAAGGGTTACCTCACTCATGAAAAAACCGGATTCTGATGTTGACCAGCTCATCGCCGCCTTAAGCATTTCAAGGTATATCGAACGGATGGCTGATCATGCAACCCGAATAGCCAATGAAGTTGTTTATCTGGTAACGGGCGAGATGGTACGACACACAGAGTGGTCTTATGATCAATTGATAACCTCCTGAAGAAATATATGTTAAACCAACCACATGAAGTAACGGAGCAGTTGCCTTACTTGCATCCCACAGAAGAAAATGAATCAGACAATATTGGCGACAACAGTGTGATACCTCCGAACATCCTCAATACCTCCCTGTATGTCAACCGGGAGCTGAGCTGGATCTATTTTAATCATCGGGTACTTGAAGAAGCACGGAATCCACAGGCACATCCACTTCTCGAGAGGGTAAAATTCATTTCGATTTTCAGCTCAAATCTTGATGAATATTTCATGATCCGTGTTGCCGGTATTGAAGATCAATATGAGGCTGGCTTTCAGGATCGAACAATCGATGGCTGTACGCCTTCTGAGCAACTTGAAAAGATTCGCGAGATGGTAGAGCAACAGCTCAACGAAAGAAATGAATGCTTTTATAACGATCTGATGCCAGCGCTCCAACGAGAGGGTATAGAGTTTCTTAAAGTTTCTGAATTATCCGCCACACAGCAGCGGGCTTTGAGTCACTATTTTCGAAAGGAAATTTATCCTGTACTTACCCCGCTTGCTTTCGATACAGGCCACCCCTTTCCATTCATGACAAATTTTTCACTGAATCTTGCCGTCGAACTGGAAGACGATGAAAGCAAAGGATTAAAGTTTGCCCGCGTAAAGGTTCCGGACATCCTTCCGCGACTTCTTCAGCTTAACAATATCAAGGGTTTTCATGATGAAGACGGCATTATCCGGTTTATCTGGATTGAAGATCTGATTGAATGCAATCTGGCCCACCTGTTTCCGAAAATGAGGATCATACAATCGCATTTTTTCAGATTGATTCGTGATGCTGATATTGAAATCGAGGAAGATGAAGCAGGAGATCTGTTGAAAACTATCGAGCAAGGAATCCGGTCACGTCGCTACGGAAAAGTTGTCCGACTTGACATCACACCAGAAATGCCGCCTTCGATGAGAAATCTGCTCATGAAAAATCTCAATGTCGCCCCGCGAAATGTTTATGATATAGACAGAACGCTCGGATTTAACTGCCTGATCGATCTCTTGAAGATAGAGCGACCGGACTTGAAAGATGAGCCTTTTGTGCCGGGTAACCCGATTGAGGATGAGTTCGGAACGGATATTTTTAGTGCAATAAGAGCTAAAGACAGGCTGCTTTACCATCCTTTCGAGTCGTTTCTGCCTGTTGTTGATTTAATCAGCAAAGCTGCACTTGATCCGGCAGTACTTTCAATAAAGCAGACGCTGTACAGGGTAGGAAGCAATTCACCAATTGTAAAGGCCTTGATGAAGGCTGCCGAAGCGGGGAAACAGGTTGCTGTCCTTGTGGAACTCAAAGCAAGATTTGATGAGGGTAATAACATTATCTGGGCACGGGCGCTTGAAAATGTCGGCGCTCATGTCTCTTATGGTCTGCCTGGACTGAAAACCCATGCAAAGCTCACCCTGATTGTGCGACGTGAGCAACAAAAATTGAAACGGTATCTCCATCTTGGAACAGGAAACTACAACCCGTCAACTGGAAAGCTCTACACTGATTACAGCCTTTTCACGACCAACGAACAGTTAGCCAATGATGTCGCAGAACTTTTCAACGCTTTGACCGGGTATTCAAAACATACTGCATTCAGAAAACTGCTTGTTTCACCATTCAACACCCGAAAAAGAATCATTGAGATGATTGAGCGGGAAATTGAATGGAACCGGAAAGATCAGTGCGGAAGAATAATCATGAAAATGAACTCTTTGGTTGACGCCAAAACCATTCAGGCACTCTACAAGGCCTCCTGTGAAGGAGTGAAAATCGACCTTATTGTTCGGGGAATCTGCTGTCTGAAACCAGGTATTCCCGGAGTCAGTGAACATATTCGGGTCATCAGCATTATCGGACGTTTTCTTGAACACAGCAGGGCATACTACTTTCAGAATGGAGGAAAGGAAGAGCTTTATCTTGGAAGCGCTGATATGATGCCAAGAAACCTTGACAATCGAGTTGAAGCAATTTTTCCTGTGTTTGACAAAGCACTTGTAAAAATTGTTACCTCCGATTTTGAGTTGATCCTCAGCGATAATATCAAGGCGTGGCAGATGAATGCCGACGGCAAATACTCGATCATTGACAATCATGCCCCAAAGGTAAACAGTCAGGCTCTTTTGCTCGCCCGATCTGCAGTAAAAAAAACTCATGCGTGTAAATAAAACAGAAATGCTTGAATTCTCAAACAGTGCACTCTGTTTTGGAAATAACCTGATGTGGCTGCATAAACGAAAGCATCCTCATCTAAAACGACTCCTTGATACAGCAAAGTCGGT
>CAISRC010000003.1 GCA_903887845.1 uncultured Chlorobiaceae bacterium | reverse complement strand
GAAAAATACCGGACGGTACTCCTTACAACCAAGCAGTACTGAAAAGAAAAATTCTGAGGGCGTTACTGCTCGTCAAGCAGCCGCGTATAGTACGTTTCATATTGTTCAACAAGCAAAGCGGTCTCGTATCGCTTTGCCTGCCGGACACAGGCTTCGGAACACTCAAGCCAGTGTTCGTGATCTGAAAGCAGAAGAAGAGCTTTTTCCGTCATCCCCTCGACATCTCCTGGAGCGAGCAGATACCCATGCCGGCCTGAAACAATAAACTCGGGGAATCCGCCCGCCATGGTGGCCACAACCGGCACCCCGCAAGCCATCGCCTCAAGCGCTGCAAGACCAAAGGATTCTGCATTGCTCGGCATCAGCATAATATCCGCTATGGAAAGCAGAGGAACAATATCAACAAGCTTTCCGAGAAACCTTACCCGGTCAACAATCCCGAATTGACGGACGAGAGTCTCAGCTTCACTCCGTTCAGGCCCGTCACCCACCAACAACAATGTTGCATTGGTACGCTGGCTTAAGGCATAAAAAATTCGCACAATATCACCGATACATTTCACCGGCCTGAAATTAGAGATATGAATAACAATCTTTTCATCCCCGATGTTAAGCTGTTCGCAGATATCCTGTTTCGAAGAACGGAAAAAAAGCGATGTATCAACAAAATTGGGAATAACCGTGATTTCTTTTTTTGGATTGAACATCCTTACTGTTTCATCTTTCAGGTAGCCGGAAACAGCCGTCACACCATCAGATTTGTTGATGGCCAGCCTGACAACGTCATGCATCCCCCGGTCAGCGCCAACAACCGTAATATCAGTGCCATGAAGCGTGGTTGCCAGTTTGAAACACTTCGACTCCGCACACTTGTTTTCCAGTATCTGCAGTGCAAGAATAGCGCTCAAGGCATGAGGTATCGCATAATGGGCGTGTACCACATCAAGCTTTTCATAATAAGCAACCTCCGCAATCTTGGATGCAAGAGCAAGGGAATAAAAAGGAGCGTCAAAAAGCGGATAATGCATCACTTCAACCTCGTGGTAGAAAATGTTACGGGAATAAGCCCCCAGCCTGAACGGCGCCTCCTTGCTGAAAAAATGCACGGTATGGCCCTTCATTGCAAGCGCCTTGCCCAATTCAGTAGCAATTGCTCCGCTTCCACCATAGGTGTGATGACAGGATATTCCGATTTTCATTATTCGCATGTAATACCATAAGTTGTGCAAACAGCATAGAAAGCTGCTCGTTGAAAAAATAAACCAACCTGAAATAACAGAGTGAACCCTTCAAATATAACCAAGGGTTTGGGATTTGTGCAGAATTGATAATTGGTCGGATTGCAGGAATGTTGCAACACAGCAAAAACTTCAGGATTGTCTCAATTCTCTTGTGTACATTACAGGTTGAACATAATTTATACTTATAATGCAGGACTAAAACGATTACTACTTGTATTGCATGCCGTTGCCATACATGGCCAAACGCATGAGTTCTTGAAACGCACTTGTCAACATCCTACAATACTGAATGGAACAGAGTCAAAAAAAACAAAATATTGCACTTTCCTCGGTGACGGCAAGCCTCTTTCTTACAGTTATGAAGCTTGTTGTCGGCTTTATGACCGGCAGTATCGGCATTATTTCTGAAGCCGCTCATTCCGCACTGGACTTTGCCGCTGCATCACTAACCTTATTCGCCGTCAAAGTAAGCGACAAACCTGCCGACAGCAAACACCACTACGGGCACGCCAAGGTTGAAAGCGTCTCAGCGCTCATTGAAACCGGCCTTCTTGTGATAACGAGCTTATGGATCATTTATGCTGCATCAGAACGACTTATAGCCGGAACAACAGATATCGAGGTCAAATGGTATGCTATTGCCATTATGGTCATTTCCATTGTTGTCGATTTTTCCCGTTCAAGGGCTCTGAAAAAAGTTGCAAAAGAGACCAACAGCCAGGCGCTTGAGGCTGATGCCCTCCATTTCAGTTCCGACATTCTCAGTTCTGCCGTCGTTCTTGTCGGTCTTATTTTTGTCTCAATGGGTATTGTCTGGGCTGATGCTGTTGCAGGTATTGCCGTTGCCTTGCTGGTCGGTTGGGCCGCATTCAGTCTTGGAAAAAAAACCATTGATGTCCTGATTGACGCCGCACCGGAAGGACTTGCTGAGCGAATTGAAGAGATAACCATGACGATCAGCGGCGTCATCGCTATCGACAAAATCAGGGTAAAACCGACAGGGCCGCAGGTGTTCATTGAAATGGCTGTCTGTGTAAACAGAACGCTCTCTGTGGAAAAAGTCCAGGCAATCTGTGCCAATATCGAACAGAAAGTGCGCGAAGAGTTTCCTGTTGGCGATATCACCATCAACACAAGACCCATTGCACTCAACAACGAAACCATTGCTGAACGGGTTCACGTCATCGGCCTGAACCATAATCTGCACGCCCACAACATTTCAACAAGTCTTTCCGGACAAAAAAAACAAATCACCTTTGATGTTGAAATTGATCAGCGCCTGACGATAAAAGAGGCCCACAATACTGTTACGGCACTTGAAGATGAACTGCGCTGTGAGTTTGACGGAGAGCTTGATATCTGCATTCATCTTGACCCGCTCCGCTATGATGAACGCACCACAAACTCCGTCTCATCAGAAGAAGAAGAGCGCGTACGCAGCATGATTGTCAACGCATCGAAAAGTATTGAAAAAATTCAGGATGTCCACGATATACAGATCAGAAAAACTGAACAACAGAAGCTGTTCATTACACTGCACTGCTCATTTAATAATGATGCTCTTCTTGAAGAGGTACACTCACTCACAAGCCAGCTTGAAGGCGCTATCTACCATGACCTGAGCGATGCAGGAAGGGTCATCATTCACGCTGAGCCGCTTTTGGTATAACAAGAAACACGTTTTTCTATCAGGAATAATAGTACCGGAATACAGCAAAAAGACTCATTGGAGAGTTTCTGTATGTAATGTATATTTCAATTTAGACGTTTATACGATTTTCACATCGAAATGCAGGAGGCTGCTTCAAGGCGGCAGTTTAACCTGCAGCCATTCACTCATAATAAATAATGAAGACCAATAAACCAGTGTGCGTTACCGGAGCCTCCGGATTTATTGCCGCCGATATCATCAGAGAACTGCTTGAACGCGGATATAGCGTCAGGGGAACGGTACGCAAAAGCCCCGACAATTATCTTTTTCTTCAGGAACTGCCTGGTGCGAAGGAGCGGCTTGAACTGGTTAAAGCTGACCTGCTTGATGCCGGAGCCTATGACCGGGTTATCGAGGGATGCGACTATGTGATGCACACCGCAAGCCCCTATAAAATTAATGTTAAAAACCCGCAAATAGACCTTGTTGATCCGGCAGTTACGGGCACCGAAAACGTTCTTGAAAGCTGCCTGAAATCGGGCAGCGTCAAACGATTGATTTTTACCTCCTCAATTGCGGCTATTACTGATGAACCTGAAAGCACAAACGTCGTTACAGAAAAAGACTGGAATACTATGTCTTCCCTTGATCGAAACCCCTATCACTATTCTAAAACACTTGCAGAACGCGAAGCATGGGATTTCATCATGAAAAAACGATCAACATTTGATCTTGTCGTTATCAATCCTGTTCTGGTGATCGGCCCATCGCTCTCCCCTTCACTCAATACCTCCAACGGTATGATTCGGGATATCATGAGCGGGATCTATCCTGGCATTATGGATCTGAACTGGGGGTTTGTTGATGTGCGTGATGTGGCAAAAGCGCACATTCTTGCCATGGAAACCGATACGGCAAGCGGACGTTACCTTTGCGCGGCTGAAGCAATGCACATGAGAGAGCTGGTCGAACTTCTGAAATCGTCCGGTTTTGATACCTACTCACTGCCAAAGCTTGATCTGTCAGGAACAATTGGCTCTCTGCTTATGAAAGCGCTCTCTTTTACCCAACCAAGAAATACCGGGATGTATATCCGAACAAACATAGGAAGAACCCTGCGCTTTGACAATGCAAAAATCAGGCGAGAACTTGGCTTATCCTTCATGCCTGTCAGGGGAAGCATCATAGAAACCGTGAAAGACATGGTACAATGGGGGCATCTTTCCCCGTCAAAACATTAACAAGCAACCAGGGATTCATAAACATGCAAAAATATATCCGACACATTGAGCGAGTCATACTGCTTTTCATGGCTGTGCTGTTTTCTTTTATTTCACATCCCGTCATGGCAGTGCCCATAACGACGATAACTCCTGATTCTTTATCCGGAGAAAAAACAAAACTGTTAAACGGAGAGGTCATTGTTGCTCTTACCAACCTTGAAGAGGGGGTAACCGGCGTTCAGGGACAAATATATATCGCCGCACCTCCAAAAAAAGTGTGGGAAGTCCTCACCGATTATAATAATCACAAATTTTTTGTACCGAACATTATCGATAGCGGAATACTCTCTGATAACGGCACAGAAAAAGTGATGTTTGAAAAAGGAAAGACCAGGATGTTTATTTTCCAGAAGGAGGTCTATATAAAAATGAAAGTTTGGGGAGAAAACCTGACGCGTCTTTGTTTTCAGCAAATCACCGGTGATTTCAAAGTCTATCAGGGAGAGTGGCTTCTGGTTGATTACCCCCAGGGAGCAGGAACATTTCTTACCTACAAAGCGGAAGTAAAACCGGATTTTTATGCCCCACAGTTTGCCGTCAGAACTGTTCAGAACCGCGATTGCCCTATCATGTTGTCGGCAATGAAAAAAAAGGCTGAAGCAGACAACGGGACAGCATTACCGTTGAGCAATCAGTGATATCGGAGATTGGCTGAAAATAGTACGGTCACCAACACTCCTCATCGCCTGTACCTTTTGACGTTTCTTCATGGTACAGGCAAGTTTCCGGATATTATAAGCCAGCGCACGAAAAACGGCGCCTGATTTTTTCAGCGCCCCGGGAAACTGTGTGAGGAAAAAAAGTGCAGCGGCAACCTCAAGCAAAAGTCTTGAAGGAATTACCCACAAAAGACCTGCCATGCTCCGGTTCTTCAGGATCATGGCGAGGTTATTGCGGTGGTTGAAATAAATTTTTTCCGCCGTGCCGCCCTGAAGCGATGCGCCACCTTCGTGCAGTACGACTGATGAGGGAACCGAACGGAGATGGTAACCAGCAAGTTTCATACGCCAGGAGAGATCAATCTCCTCCATCTGCATGAAAAAATCCTCGTCAAACCCGCCCAGCTCTTCAGCAACGGTTCTTTTTACAAACATGGCAACTCCCGATGCCCAGAAAATCTCCTGCCCACCGTCATACTGACCCCTGTCCGATTCAATCGTTGAGAATGTTCGACCAAGACACCAGGGATAGCCCAAACGGTCAATCATACCGCCAGCCGCACCTGCATACTCAAAAACCTTTTTTCCTTTCCTATAATCTTTCAGCGAAAGGATTTTCGGCTGCAGGGCTCCAATCTCCCTGTCTTCAAGAGCCGCTTTGACAAGAGAGTCAAGCCATAATGGATCGTGCTCTGTATCATCATTCATAAAAACAACATAATCGGCTGAAGAGTGTTTAAGCCCTTCATTGCAGCCACCTGCATACCCTCTGTTTTCGGGAAGCCGAAGAAGACGGGCGTTCCTGTAGCGTTTGACGAGAAAAACAAGGCCTGCCTGCGATCCGCCATTATCCACCACCAGAATGCTCATTGACGGATAAATGGTTTTTTCAAGAGAGTCAAGGCATCGCTCCAGCATGTCCCGCCTCTTGAAATGAGGAATAATGATCTCTACTGAGGGGTCCATAAAAAGTAGCGGCTAACGGAGTGTTTTCCAGAACTCGCCAGCAAGACGGGCACACTCTTCAGGAGTTGAAGAAGCTGCGATATGCTGCAGAAGTGCCGTACCCACAACGGCCCCGTCGGCCAGATTCCACATATACTCGACTCGGGACTTGTCCCTGATACCAAACCCGACGACAAATTTTTTACGTGCATGCCGGCGTACCCTTTTCAGGTATTCGTCCAAAGCAGCTTCTGTTGACCCATCAGAAAGCTTGGCCGTACCGGTCGTACCATTAACCGCAAGGCAATAGGAAAAATCGGTTGAAAGGCTGTCAATAAGCTCAATTCTTTCGGGAAGAGTTACGGGTGACAAAAGAAAGACAACGGTAAGACCATATCCTTTGGCCTGCTCAAGAAAATCCTCTGCCTCTTCAGGAGGAAAGTCGGGAATAAGCAAACCGTCAACTCCAGCCTCAACAGCATCACGGAGAAAACAAGCGGGCCCGTAAGCAATCACTGGATTGCAGTAACCCATCAGAAGAATTGGAGCGGTAATCTTTCTGCACCCTTTGCCCTGACGGGCTCGCCGCACCAGCTCAAGAAGATGTTTGATCGTCACACCATTGCGAATGGCGATGTGTGCCGCCTCCTGAATAACCGGCCCATCCCCGATCGGATCGGAGTAGGGCATACCAAGCTCAATGATATCAGCTCCGCTTTTTTCAAGAGCTTCCAGCACCGGAAGCGTCGCGCCGACAACCGGAAACTCCGGCATGTAATAGGCTATCAGCAGTTTTTTATCCTGCTGCACAAGGGTAGTAATTCTGTTTTGGTACATAACTGAACTGATCAATCAGAACAAAAGTTGAGGAATAACAAAAATATCAAGCACCATGGAAATCATGGTAATCAGATGAACCAGAACACTACCCCATACATTGCGGGTTTTCAGAACAAGATAACCACCAAAAATGCCAATAGGAAAAGCCATCATGCCCATAAGCGCCCGTTCTTTCATGCCGACAGGGGCAACAGCAAAATGGTTGACGACATAGAACAGTGCTGTTAAAAAAACCGTCAAATGTTTGTTAATCCCGCGCTCGATCATGGCAGAAAACATGATTCCCCGCCAAAGAAACTCTTCGGCAAGGATAAGCACAGGAAAAAGAAAAAGCAATGAACGATTCACGAGAAGAAACTCCATCTGCGCCATTGGAGCACCACCGTTTTTGTAATACATAACGGTGTTCATAATATCCATGCCGAAAAGTACAGCACCGGCTATGCCACCCCACATCAGTGACTTTCGAATATCTCCACCGGCAAGATACATCTGCTTCCAATCCCCCTTCTTATTACCCCGGTAAAGCACAAGTCCGATAGAACCGCAAACATAGAGAAAAAGGGCTGGCCACTCCTGAAGCGGCGTAAAATGGCCGACAAGACCCACTATCCAGATCGCCCCCATAAGAGAGAACGAAAGTGCCAATCGTGCCTTGAGCGACTCTGAAGAGGAATAACTTTCACTCAACGATTTAAGAGATTTCATGATTGAACAATTAAATTTACGATGTCATTTAATATACTGAGGACGCCGTTCATATTCAATCGGATCACGAACTCTCATCAACTCAAACGCCCGAAGCCGACGGGCACAACTGTCACAGACTCCACACGCTTTTCCCTCGCTTTTATAGCACGACCAGCTCAATTCGAAGGGCGCACCAAGCTCCATCCCTTTCCTGACAATATCAGATTTCTGCATCTCAATCAGAGGCGTGAGAATTTCAATCGCCGTTTCAGGCTTTGTACCAAGGGCTATAACAGTATTGAACGCATCATAAAAAACTTTTCTGCAGTCGGGATAACCTGAGGAATCCTCCTCAACCGCCCCAATAAAAATCTTATCCGCACCAATAACCTCAGCCCAACTCACCGCCATCGAAAGAAAACCGGCATTGCGGAACGGCACATAACTGGTAGGAATTGAAGAGGCCTTAAGATCGGCATCACCAACAGGTATGGATTCGTCGGTCAGGGAAGAGCCGCCAATCCGGGCAAGAAAATCGGCATTAACCTCAAGACGCTGCTCGATATGGTAGTGGTTACAGATAGCGCGGAACGACTCCAGCTCCTTCTGCCACGTCCGCTGCCCGTAATTCACGTGCATGGCCGCTAATGCAAAGCCCTCTGCATGAGCAATTGCCGTGGTGACAAGGCTGTCCATACCGCCGCTGACAAGAACTACGGCTTTCATGTTTATTGGATTGGGGTGTTGTGATAAAATTTTCTGAAAGGTAAATAAAAAAGCCAACCCGAAGGCTGGCTTTTTTAAAGAATAGAAATGGAGACGTCAGATTAATACATGCCGCCCATTCCGCCCATTCCGCCCGGAGGCATTGCCGGCATGTCGGATTTATCTTCCTTGATGTCAGAAATGGCAGCTTCGGTTGTCAAAAGAATACTGGCAACTGATGCAGCGTTCTCAAGAGCGCTTCTGGTTACCTTGGTAGGATCGACAACACCGGCCTCAACCAGGTTTTCATACGTTTCAGTTCTGGCATTGAAACCAAAATCACCGGTTCCGGCCTTCACCTTCTCAAGCACAACAGCGCCATCGGTGGTGCCTGTGTTGGCAACAATCTGGCGAAGCGGCTCTTCGAGCGCACGGCGGATAATTTCAATACCAGTCTTCTGATCTTCATTGTCTGCAACAGCTCTGTCAAGACCCTTGATCGCGCGGATCAGGGCAACACCGCCACCGACAACAATACCTTCCTGCACAGCAGCACGGGTAGCGTGCAGTGCATCTTCAACACGGGCTTTCTTCTCTTTCATCTCGACTTCGGTAGAAGCTCCAATGTTAAGAACAGCAACGCCGCCAGAAAGTTTTGCAAGACGTTCCTGCAGTTTTTCAGTATCGTAATCAGAGGTTGTTTTTTCGATCTGTCCCTTGATTTCGTTGATGCGGGCCTTGATCAATTCAGGGGTGCCTTTACCTTCAACAATAATGGTGTTGTCCTTGTCGACGGTTACGCGACCAGCCTGACCGAGATAGGTGATGGTTGCATTTTCGAGCTTGTAACCTTTCTCTTCAGAAATAACGGTACCACCGGTAAGAACAGCGATGTCCTCAAGCATGGCTTTGCGACGATCGCCAAAGCCCGGGGCCTTGACTGCGCAAACTCTCAGGGTGCCACGAAGCTTGTTGACTACAATGGTTGCAAGTGCTTCGCCTTCGATATCTTCTGAAATGATCAGCAGCGGACGACCAGACTGTGCTGATTTTTCAAGAATCGGAAGCAGCTCTTTCATGTTGCTGATCTTCTTGTCGTAGATAAGAATCAGCGGATCTTCGAGTTCGGCATCCATGGTCTCGGAATTGGTCACGAAGTACGGTGAAAGGTAACCACGGTCAAACTGCATACCTTCAACAACCTTGAGTTCCGTATCCATGCCCTTGGCCTCTTCAACAGTAATAACACCGTCTTTGCCGACCTTGTCCATTGCTTCGGCAATCAGTTCGCCGATTTCAGGATCGTTGTTGGCGGAGATGGTTCCAACCTGTGCTATCTCTTTTTTACCGGAGATGTTGCGGCTGATGTTTCTCAGCTCCTGAACAACCTCTTTTACCGCACGGTCGATACCTCTTTTCAGGTCAATCGGACGAGCGCCGGCAGTGACGTTCTTCAGGCCTTCACGGTAGATCGCCTGGGCAAGAACAGTAGCTGTTGTAGTACCATCACCAGCGACATCACTGGTTTTCGATGCCACTTCACGCACCATCTGCGCACCCATGTTCTCAAAAGCATCGGCAAGTTCGATCTCTTTCGCAACGGTCACACCGTCTTTAGTTGAGGTCGGAGCCCCAAATTTTTTGTCGATAAGAACGTTACGTCCGGCAGGTCCGAGGGTAACCTTTACGGCATTGGCAAGTTTGTCAACACCAACTTTAAGTTTTGCTCTGGCCTCAGAGTCAAAAAGAATATCTTTAGCAGTCATTGTTAAGCGTTCCTCCAATAAAGTTATTAAATTTTCGTACGATTTAAAGAATGGCAAAGATGTCAGACTCGCGCATGATGAGGTAATCTTCACCTTCAACGCTCACTTCTGTGCCGGAATATTTGCCGTAAAGTACTTTATCGCCAGTCTTGACCTGCATTGCAAGCAATTGACCGTTATCAGCAACTTTACCTGCGCCTACTGCAACAACTTCACCATACTGCGGTTTTTCTTTCCCGGTATCAGGAATATAAAGTCCGCCCTTGGTTTTTTCTTCCGCCGCTGCAGGCTTAACAATAACTCGATCAGCTAAGGGTTTCAAGTTCATTGTTTTCTCTTTTTTGGTTTTTGGATTAAAATAATAAGATACTATAGAAAGTAATTCATGTTTTTAGCACTCTGCCTCTTTGAGTGCTAAAAGAACAGTTCAATAATAATAAATTTATTCACCCATCCAAAAAAAATAATGACACCTGCACTCTATAACACCATCGGTAAGATCACCATGGAAAAACTGACAAGCATCAGGTCGAAAATGCAGGACGACACTGCAACTGCAGAAGACCGGCTTCTGGCTGTTCTCCTGCAGGAAATCGAGGCGCTTGCCAAAAACCGGCTCTCGGTAACCGAAAATGAAACCGAGTTCAGCAAAGGAAAAGCAGTATGGGTTGAACGCACGGCACAGACTCACTTTCCGCATATCAGACTTCACGGCGGGGCGCTGGACGACAGCAGACAATGATGAAGAGAGGGTTCAGTAGTCGAATGAGGGCTTGAGATATCTGCCGGTCAGAGAATCCTCCCTGGCAGCAATCTCTTCGGGTGTACCTTCCGCCACAAGACAACCACCATTATCCCCTGCACCCGGCCCAAGATCGATAATCCAGTCAGCCTGCTTGATAATATCAGGGTTGTGTTCAATAACGATAAGGGTGTTCTTCTGTTCAAGAAGTTTTTCAAAACAGCGGATCAGCTTGTTGATATCCTCAAAATGCAAACCGGTTGTAGGCTCATCAAAAATAAAAAGGGTGTGCGCCAGATCAGCATGGGCAATGAAACTTGCCAGCTTGAGGCGCTGGGCCTCACCTCCGGAAAGGGTGCTTGACGACTGCCCAAGACGGATATAGCCCAGCCCAACTTCGTCGAGTACCATAAGTTTTCTTGCAATCCCCTTCTCGCTGCTGAAAAAAGTGATTGCCTCTTCTACCGTCATGTCGAGTACCTCGGCAATTGACATGCCATGGTACTTCACGTCAAGAGTATCAGGTTTATATCGCAAGCCCCCGCAATCTTCACAAACAGCCTCTATGTCGGCAAGAAACTGCATCTCAATGTGGACACTTCCCTCCCCGGCACAGGTTTCGCAACGACCTCCCGGAATGTTGAACGAAAAATAACCGGCCTTCCAGCCCTTTTGCCGGGCATCTTTTGCCTGGGCAAAAAGGTTTCGAATGTCATCAAATATTTTCAGGTAGGTGACGGGATTGCTGCGGCTTGATTTTCCAATGGGAGACTGGTCAACATGCTCGACACGATCAACAAGCCATGCCCCTGAAATCGAACGGTGGGTTCCTGCGTTCTCCTTCAAAGCACCCTTTTCCTTCATAATGCCCTTGTTGAGAATATCATTGACCAGAGTGGACTTGCCGGATCCGCTCACACCAGTGACGCAGGTCATGACACCAAGAGGAAAACGCACATCAATATTCTTCAGGTTGTTCTGCATGGCGCCAGTGATTTCAATGCAGGAACTGAAATTGGGCGTTCTGCGAAGCTGCGGCACCGGAATGCGTTTCGTCCCATTCATATACTGAGCTGTAAGCGAAGCGCCTGATGCCTTCATTTCTGCAACCGAACCATGAAAAACCACGTCACCACCAAGACGACCGGCATAGGGGCCAAGATCAATAACTTCATCGGCCGCTTCTATAATTTCGCGGTCATGCTCAACAACAACAACAGTATTACCGAGATCACGCAGCTTTCTGAGCAGCGTGATCAGTCGCGCCGAATCACTCTGATGGAGCCCGATGCTTGGTTCATCAAGAATGTAGATTGCCCCTACAAGCGGAGAACCCAGAGAAGTTGAAAGATTGATGCGCTGAAATTCGCCTCCGCTCAGGGTGTGGGTCAAACGATCAAGGGAAAGGTAATTCAACCCCACATCAAGCAGATAGCCGAGACGTTTGATAATTTCCTGCAAAATAACTTCAGCCACCTTGCGGTCGAAAGGTGAAATATCAAGATTTTGAAAAAATTCGGAAGCTTCGGAAATATTCATGCGAGAAACCTCACCGATATGACGACCAGAAACCCTGACAAGCCGGGCATCAGGATTAAGGCGACTCCCTTCACAATCAGGGCAGACCGCATAACCCCGGTAACGACTTAAAAAGACCCTGTAGTGCATTTTGTAACCGGCATCCTTCTCTATTTCAGCAAAAAAATGCCGGATACCCATATAACGTCCATCTGGACTACCCTTCCAGACAAGCTCTTTTTGCGTGTAGGAGAGCTTTTCATAAGGGACATCGACAGAAACGCCCATATCTTCTGCCCGATCAAGAAGCTCACGGAGATTCCAGCGGTATTTTTCCGAATTCCAGCATGCGATTGCACCCTCTTTAATTGAAAGTGACTTGTCCGGCACGACAATATTCTCATCAATACCGGCAATACGCCCAAAGCCCTGACAGGTTGTGCAGGCACCTATAGGGGAATTAAAGGCAAAAAGCTGGGGCGACGGCTCCTGATATTCAATACCATTCAGTTCGAGTCGGTCGCTGAAGAGCCAGGTTTTACCTCCGACAACCTTCAGAACAGCATACCCTCCTGATTCATTAAAACAGCTCTCCGCCGCCTGCGACACCCGGCTGAAAACCTTGTCATCGTGTCGTGCGACAAAACGATCAACCAGTACAAGAAGAGATGAACGCTCGGCTATCGGCATTTCAAGCACCCGCTTGCACGCTGCATCCTGGTTGAGATCAAGAATCTCATCCCCTGCGACGACCCTGAAAAAACCTTTTTTCAGGAGATTTGCTATTTCATCCGGCACCGAACAGTTGTGGTGTCCTGCATCCTGATGGGCGGGAAAAAAGAACCCTGCATAAAATTTTGGTCCCTCCTCAAAAAAACCGGCATGCAAGCTCACATCGTCGGGAGTATGCTTCAGAACCAGCTCATTGGTATCGCGAGAATAGATTTTGCCAATCCGTGCATAGAGCAGGCGGAGATAGTCATAAATTTCCGATACCGTACCAACTGTTGAGCGGGGGTTTTTCGGGATGGGTTTCTGCTCAATAGCAATGGCGGGCGCAATTCCTTCAACACTTTCGATATCAGGCCGGGGCATGCGTTCAAGAAACTGCCGCACATAAGCAGACAGTGATTCCACATAGCGGCGATGACCTTCGGCATAGAGTGTATCGAAGGCAAGGCTTGATTTACCCGATCCGCTGACCCCCGTCAATACAACAAACTTGTTGCGGGGAATACAAACCGAGATATTTCGGAGATTATGAGTATTGATGCCTTTAAGGATAATATCCGGAAGACTCGTTTCAGCAAAGGCTGAATTGCTGAGCCTGTTAATGGTCATAATTAAGTGTCAACTTGTTATCAGGTAACAGCCAAAGGGGAAGTGCTTCAAAATGAATCCCACCTTACCCGGTGATAATAAACACAGAATGAAGCTCATGAAAAAACCTTTTTTGCTGAGGGGTGCTCATGGGACGATCTGCTGCAAAAGAGAGTATATGGTTGTATCCTCTAAAAGATCCTGGATTTTATGCTGCAGAGTACCCATATAACCCCGGTGATGGCAGGAAGAAAAAACCTCACAACTCTCCGCTTTCACACCGCAGCGCACCAGATGCGGCTTTCCTTCAATGGCAAGAGCAATATCAGCAACAGTAATTTCAGTCGTCGCTCTGCCAAGGGTATAGCCGCCTTTAACACCCTGAACTGAGGAGGCGATACCGGCCCGCTTGAGGCTCTGCATAGCCTTGGAGAGAAACTCCTGTGAAAAGCCAATATCATCAGCCATCTCTTTGACGGTGACCACCCTGCCCTGCCCCTTCGTTGCCAGGTAGGTAACTGCATGAAGGCCATATTCAAATTTCCTGGAAACCTGAAGCATATCAATCGACGTTTATTAAGCAGGACAAATTCAGTCCTGCTCTGTAATATTAAACAATATCTTTTAATTATTGTGTTAGTAACGGGTATATTGGCCTATAAGTTTTTTCCCTTCTGAATATTTGACTGATTTTCACTATGAGCGGCACAGCGAAAGATCAATATTTTCTATGGCAATTATCCCCTGAAAACGAAGCAAAAATCCGATACCAGGAATTTGGAGAAAAAAACTCTGAAAAAACACCGCTTCTGTTTCTGCACGGTTATGGCGGAATGATAGAACACTGGGATCTGAATATTCCGGAGTTTGCCCGTAAACAAAAAATCTATGCCATGGATTTGATCGGGTTTGGCAAATCACAAAAACCCAATGTGCGCTACTGTCTAGAACTGTTTGCCTCACAAATAGAAACGTTTCTCTTGCTGAAAAAACTTGACAGGGTCATTATTGTCGGCCATTCGATGGGTGCCGCAAGCGCAGTCTACTTTGCCCACCATCAGCCCGAAAAAGTTAAGGCACTTGTGCTCGTCAACCCCTCCGGCCTTTTTGGAGACACGATGGATGGCATGAGCAATCTGTTTTTCGGTCTCGTCGCCTCACCTCTCATTGGCGAGATGCTTCTGGCCGCTTTTGCAAATCCTGTTGCCGTTGGTCAGAGCCTCATGCCAACATATTTTAATCAGAGCAAGGTAGATGACAAGCTGATCAACCAGTTCACCATGCCACTCCAGGACAGAGGAGCGCAGTTCTCCTATCTCTCACCTTCCAAACGACCGCTCGATTTCAGGCTTGATCACCTTCCAAAACCATGCAATTACAAGGGGCCAGCCTTTCTTGTCTGGGGAGCAGAAGATATAGCACTCCCACCTCACAAGATTATCCCTGAATTTCAGCAGCTCCTACCGCAGGCAGGTGCATATATCATCCCCAAAGCATCACACTGCATCCATCATGATGCCCATGAAGAGTTTAACAACAGACTTTCGCTGATCCTTGACCTGATTGAGGGCACTCCATGAGAAGAACTAATCTGCTGTTTTCCCTGCTTTGACATTGATATTGCTCAATGGAGCTTTAAGTCCGATTTGGACAGCATAGCTCCGAAACTGTCCAAACGGAATCCACTGGAAGCTGGTCTGCCAGCAATGAAGATCGCGATTAAGATAAAACATGGGAAAAACCAGCTTGCTGTTTTGAAGATCATAACCGGTATTCATCAATATCTGCCAGTCTTTTGACAACGACGCTGTTGCCGATGTATTGATAAGCGACGTTGTGACAGGCACAAGCGGATTGCTCCTGTCGGATTGCAGAAACAGGGAAAACTGAAACTGCCAGGGCTGACCATAATCAATTCGTCTGAAATACTCCGGATTAAACCGGTCAAGAAATATTGACTGTGTGGCATTCGGCATGACCTGTGGCGGGATTGCTGACAGCAATGGTAACGAAGAAGAAGAAGCTATGCGGCTCCCTTGAATACTGAGACTCATGTTCAAAAATCCCTTGATAAAACGAAACAATCCGTTTCCATCATCACTGTTGAGGCGATTGATTCTTTCGCCAGTCAACGGGTCTGAACTGTAAATATCATACATCGCACCTGAACTGAAGAGAAGGCTCGGCGACAAAACGTTGCTTGATGCCGTAAAAATCAGTGGCGCCAGGTGAAGAGCATCAGCGTTAAAATTGTACGCCGTCGTCGCATTTAAGGTGAGGAGCTGG
Source organism: uncultured Chlorobiaceae bacterium (assembly GCA_903887845.1). Taxonomy (GTDB): domain Bacteria; phylum Bacteroidota; class Chlorobiia; order Chlorobiales; family Chlorobiaceae; genus Chlorobium. The sequence continues at coordinate 13,946 of CAISRC010000003.1, read as the reverse complement.
ATTGTCTGTTCTCCAGCAAGAGAACCATCCTCAGGTACAGAATTCCTTCTTTTACCCTGAATAATATTTTTCAGAGAAATGCCAACGGTACTTTGCCCATCAGATATCCCTGCGTAAGTAGTGTTGTCAAGCTGGTAGAACAGTTGAGGATCGGTCCAGTCATAGATGTCCTGATAGTAGTTATAACGATTCCCGGAAAACGCCGGGTTCCATCGGTAAGTGATGGTTGGAATAAAGGTATGGCGCAGCACATTGAGCCCAAAAAGATGGTCAAGAAGCCCCGACTCAAGAGTACCATAAAGCCTTGTCGTCGCATCAACAGCAAACACTGTTGTTGAAACGTCTTTGTTTTCGCCATCCGGATACAGTGAATGAATAAAGGTTACGCCGGGATTAACATTGAAATAACGAAACAGAGTTGATTGCATGCGAAGGGGAACAAACACTGTTGTACCGCTGTAAATCCCATTGTTATAGAATCCGGAAACCGGTTCCGATGCTTGCAAGCTGAGTCCCTGAGTAAAAAGCGCTTTGAATCCTTGAGTAAATTCTCGGTAGTACCCCAACCCAACATTGGCATTTGCTGAATATCCTGAAAAAGTAGTCGTGGCCTGCGAGGAAGACATCCCGCTAAAGGATGCCCCGGTAGATAGTGAAACATTCGATTTCCAGTCATCAAAAGGAAAACCAGAACGAAAGGGATACATCCGGTTCTGATAGAAGGATCCTTCGATGGTTTGGGTGGCATTAAGAGTACTCAAATTTTCGGAACGATTATAGGTAATCGCAGCAATACTGTTCTCCTCGTTGAAGGTTTTTGCCAGAGCCGCTCGAGCATTGGATTGCTGAGTTACCATGGCTATCGAATTCATCGAATTCAGATCATAACCCTGTGGCGCGCCCTGGAACTGGATGTTGACATCAAATCTGGTCGAAGAATCGAATATCTGGTTATAGATAATTTTCGCATTCCAGTCACTGTATGTGGGATACTCTTTGTACTCTCCTGAAATCTCACCCGAAAAACTATTTCTTTTTTTATAGCGGAACCTTTCACCAAGGCGCCACCCTCCGTTAAACGATATGTCCCCGTCAAGTCTGAAATCCATCTGATCATCAATGGCCCAGAAATAACCAAATTTGGACAAATAGTAACCCATGTGGCTGTTGTTGCCGAGACTTGGCATGAGAAAACCCGACGTTCTGCCCTCATTTAACGGAAAAATCATATAGGGCAACGCCAGAATCGGGAGAGCCGGAAGGCGCGCAGAAAAAATCTCCGGACTGATATACATAATCAGAGGCTTTGCAATAATCCTTTTGTCAGGAATAACCGTCATCTGAGAGGAAGAAAACCAGTAATGAGGTAACTGATTATCACAAGTAGTGAACGTACCGTCCTTGATGATCATCTCACCGTTTTCAAGCCTCGTAACATGCTCTCCGCTAAAAATAATCTGCTTGGAAGATGACAAAACATTCGTCGTTTCTCCCTGTTTGGTTTTTAAATTATAAGTCATTGTTTCCGCATTGAAACTCCCCTGTCGATCAGTAAAAACAGCGGGCTCAGCAGGTGCTTTCGAGGAGTCCGCAATGCCGAAAGCATGAAACAACGACGTATTGAGATCGATAATAATTTTCGGAGCTTTGACACTGGTATCTTCATTATCGATACGTGCATTCCCCCACAATTCCATTGTTCGCCCATCGATGTTGTAGATCACCGAATCCCTGGCAGCAAACAGCACGGTACTTGTAAGACCTCCCGCTCTGGAAAGCGAATCAACAGGCTCAACTGGATTGCGCTTCCCTGACTTTTCAGCAGCAGAGAGCCCCACCCCGCAAAAAAGAGGAACAGCCCACATACAAAGGCTTAATATGGTAAGAAACGAGGTTTTTTGTCTGATAAAGGTCAATGCGGTAATGCTCCCGTACAGTATTGTGTATGCTCACTGATAAAAGTTAAATATATTATTTTATTAATCGTGTGGTCAGTGTTTTCTGCAAGGTACCTTTGGTCGAGATCACTGCAACCACTCTGTTGACAATTCTTTAACTTTTTTCACTTCATGGTGCCGACACTTTATTCCGCTCCCGATTCCTCCGGACATTTCGGCTGTTTCGGCGGCAAGTTTATCCCTGAGACACTGGTTAAAAATGCCGCCGATCTTGAATCGGAGTACCTCAGGGCAAAAAATGATCCCCTTTTTCAGTCGACTCTTGCGCAACTCCTCCGTGATTATGTCGGGAGACCAACCCCCCTGTATCATGCCGAACGGTTGAGCAGAACGCTGCAAGGAGCGCAAATTTATCTCAAACGGGAAGATCTCTGCCATACCGGCGCTCATAAAATCAACAACGCACTTGGTCAGGTACTGCTTGCCCGGCGCATGGGCAAGAAAAGGGTTATTGCGGAAACCGGCGCCGGACAGCACGGAGTAGCCACAGCAACCGTCTGCGCCCTTTTCGATCTTGCATGCGTTGTCTATATGGGTGAGGAGGATATCCGGCGGCAGGCACCGAACGTTGCACGCATGAAACTGCTTGGTGCAGAGGTACGCGCGGTTGGAAGCGGCTCAAAAACCCTGAAGGATGCAACAAGCGAAGCAATCCGTGACTGGATGAATAATCCGGAAGAGACCTTTTACATTATCGGTTCGGTGGTCGGCATGCATCCCTACCCCATGATCGTCCGCGATTTCCAGGCCGTCATAGGGCACGAAACCCGTTCGCAGATTATTGCCCAGGCAGGAAAACTGCCCGATGTCATTACTGCGTGCGTTGGCGGAGGCAGCAATGCCGTCGGTATGTTTTATGAATTTCTGAACGATGCCGTTCAAATTGAACTTGTTGGCGTTGAAGCGGCTGGAGAAGGGCTGGAGGGACGACATGCGGCCTCCCTGACACTGGGTAAGCCAGGAGTTCTTCACGGCGCCCTGACAAAACTGCTGCAGAATGAAGACGGACAGGTTCAGGAAGCCCACTCAATCTCTGCCGGTCTTGATTATCCCGGTGTTGGACCTGAACACTGCCATCTTCAGGAACTCGGACTGGTCACCTACACCTCCGTGACCGACAGTGAAGCGCTTTCTGCTCTGGAGACGCTTGCTAAAACCGAAGGTATTATCTGTGCCCTTGAATCTGCCCATGCCATGCACTATGCCATCAGGAGAGCACCAAACATGGAAAAAGATGCCATTCTTGTCGTTAATCTCTCAGGCCGCGGCGACAAAGATATGGAAACCATAATGCGGGAACTTTCTCTGTAAAAAAATGCATCAAGAAGTTGCACAGAAAAAAAATATCTTTATATTTGTCACTCATTAAGCGGGAATAGCTCAGTTGGTAGAGCACAACCTTGCCAAGGTTGGGGTCGCGAGTTCGAGTCTCGTTTCCCGCTCAAATAAAAAAGCCTCTAAAACCAACAGAGGCTTTTTTATTTGGTACTCTTTTTCCTTTTGAGCAATGCATCGGACGCTTTAACAACCGTTGTGTTGGTCACCAACGGCTGGTATCGTGGCACGACGCACAACTTGCATTTGTCCGGCGATGCAATTCGTCATCCGGCGCCTGAAAATCACTTGTTTGCTTTGCGTTATTATTGACTTTTATGTCAATTTCCCGGGGGCGTACCGCAACCTGCGGGGATATTGACGACCTTATGCCTTCATCTGTTATTGGATAACTGTCTCTTTTATGGGCATGTCCGTGATGTCTTTCTCTTCCCTCTCCTCTCTCTGAATAACCATAAAACTCTTCTTCCCCCAAGCCTCTTTCTGTAGCTGTGTCAGCAAAAGCCAGTTCTTGTGAAACTCCATTGACATCAGCCTGTTTATCAGGTACCTGTACTCCTTTATTGTCCCAAAAGTTGGAAATGCTTCTTCCAAGATCCAGAATTCCGGAAAATGGCTGTACCTTGAAATAGGTGCCGAAACCAAACAAAAGGGAGAGCACCAGGATCACAAGAAGTTCTCCAGGACTCTGTAATCCCGTTTTTGCCTTGCTTTTCAGATAAGAGAAAAAAGCTTTCCAGTTGATAAAAAAAAGATGGCAGAGAGAAAGAATGGAAAACGCAAATCCAAAAATGATATGCTGGTTTTGCCATGCCGGTTTGCTCAGTCCGCATAATTCCCACACAAAACCGGGAGCTCTGCCAGGGAAAATATAGAGAATAACTCCAGAAACGAGAATCATCAGGAAAGAGAGAAAAAGCCCGAAACTGGTAAATGACCGCCAACTGAAAGATCGATTCATTGTATTTTTTTTTGATTCTTTGTTTATCTGTTACATGTCTGCTGTAAGGTAGGACGACTTATTTTTTCTTTTCTTGCGGCGCAATCGTGGTAGTAGTGAGACTTTTCGGCTATTCGGCGAGGATGTTATCGAGATCTTTGAGCCTCTACCCGGGAACGCCGTGCCCCAGTTCGCCAGAAAAGGAGGTAATATGCCGAGCTGGAGCACGGCGTTCCCGGACAGCTTTTGCTTTCAAAGATGCTTGTAACATTGGATCGGATTCATGCTGAGATAATTTACTGCAAGGTAATTGATTGAGATTTTCATAAATTCACTGCCACTATAGAGATAAAGCGATCAGGTATTGAAAACTGAAATCATCAGGGAAACTATAAAGACACAAGCCAAGCTATTACAAAACATACGGAGAGGTGCGAGAGTGGTTGAATCGGACGGTCTCGAAAACCGTTGTGCGCTTCGGTGTACCGTGGGTTCGAATCCCACCCTCTCCGCAGAACGATAGTCCAGGACTATCCCATATAGTCCGAAAAGCCCTGTAAAATCAGGGCTTTTCTTGTTTTTAGGTCTACCCCCTTGTCTCCGAAGCGGAGTTTTGGAGTGCTGGAGGGGAATCGGGCAGCATTGGCATTGAATTATGAATACTGGCATAGGGGAGCGTGCCTGGTTTGCCCATTGGGACGCTACCTCTCCCGACTTCTGCCAATTAGTGCGGAAACTCGGAATTCAGGAACTGAATAATTGAGCTGTTCGGCAATTTGCTGATGTTCATGCGCAGGATGTGTATCTCTTCGGTTCGCTCATCATGGATATTGGTCTCCAGAACCAGCCAAAGCTCATCCCTGATCTGGCATAACAACTTGCCAGTTTTAATCATGACGTAATCTCAAGCCTCTCCCTGGGTGATTGCTAATTTCCGAAATTGGCTGATTTTTAATTTCCGACTACAGCATCTGCGGTAACGCCCGCGTTCAGCGCCCCGCGCCACCCCACAAAACCTGAAAACACCAAGTCGTTTCGTGGAGCGGGTACGCTGCAACGGATCAGTAGGCATAGATTTTTGGAAGATTTCGGCATGGGCAAACGATAGAGCCATTTCACACCCTACACAGCTATCGCCTATTGCGCTCTATGGATTGCACCTTACCGCATAGTATTTATTCGAAGCGCGATACAGTTAACTTAACCAACTTTTTCAAGTTGTGTTCAAACGTCACCTCATACACACGCTGTGTGACAATTTTTCCATGAGTATCTGCGACATCGTATCCAGTCTCTTCCTCCAAAAATTTGGCGTTTTTGTAGTTCTTCAACTGTGATGAAAAAGCGTCTTCTATGGCTTGAGCGCTGACTGCATCAATACCAGTTTTTTCAGATGGATTGATCGCCATGCTTTTAGGATTGCTGCTCAAAGAAGCCACTTTCTTCACGGAACTGTGCAGACGTGTTACGGTTCCGTCATTGTCTATCGTGACACGAATAAGTCCGGCATCTGAATTGACGCTAGGTATGCCGTTGATTATCTGCCTATACTGAACCGTTGTTTCGATGACATGTGGATTGGTTTCCTTTTTATCCCTGGGGCTTCCGCCAGCGGTACTGGTAATTCGTAGCACATCAAATGCATAAGTTTCTCCAGCATGTAAATTCAATTCTTGAATGTGCTGCTCTGCAATCGTGTATGCTTTTTTTTCTTCCAACTGTTTGGTGTTGGTGTGATTTGTATCTGCAAGCTTAAGATTAAGGTGTCCCTGCTTGTTCAAGGAAACCGATTTGTCGGGAGTGCCAATACTGTAATGCCCATCTTTGTCGAGGCTGAGCGAACTTGTAATTCCAAACTTACCAGCCAGTGTGTGCACATGATCGCTTTCGAACGTGGATGGAAAAAACTCCGCAACTTTCAGTTCCTTGGGCAGTTTTTGGTTACGCACAGCCTTGGTGGAAGCGTAGTACCATTTCCATTGGTAATAATTACGCGCCACTGCACCCCAATAAAAAAAGCGTTCGTTATTCAGGCGGTTAATCGCATCGGTGGCATCACTTCCAGACGCTACACAACAAGGGGATTGATTGTGGTAAATATCCCAGCTTGCATTCAGAAATGCCGATGAGAACGACTCGCCATTTCTCCAGTGATTCCAAAAATTGGAGCCGTAGTTAGGATTATCTACACTGGTTGTTTCGTAACCGAAAAGCATCCTGAAACCAGGATTATTGTCATCGGCCCACCAAGTTTTTATTGGACTCATACCGCCTGAATATCGGCAAGAAAGACATGTAGACCAGAAAATGTAGCGGCTTACTTGATTGCCGAATTTTACATTATGATTGGAGAGAAACCATGTTTCACCATTCCACGATGATCCCACAGGTGCCTGAAAAACGCCGTTGGCATCCATATTTCCGTGACCGGAATGATAAAACACACAAACGGCATCGACCCCATAAATGTTTTGCCAATGGTCATAGGGCTCTTCATACTGCCAAGTCTGTACTCCACCGTCTTTAAACCAGAAATTCTTGGTGTAAAAATTAGCCATATAAGCATGAAAGCCTAAAGCATCGGCATGGGTTTGAGACAAATCACTGTTGTGATTCCCAAATACCCCGGAAAAATCCTGTATGCTATTAAATCCATACATGTTGTTCATGGGGGCAGGACCCTTAACTGAATCGCCTTTTTCTTTGGGTGAAAAGGGGTCTGTCAGTGGATGAAACTTTGTTGTGGTATTCATAACATTGCCTTCCTTTAAATTTAGGGTTAGGGGGGTTGCCGTATTGAAAGTAATAGCTGTCGCAACCCAAATGCAACTATCACAAAATAGTAGGCCATGTTTGCCTCCGATGCATTGCCTGACATTATTTAGATTGATCTGCCTAATTCTGAAAAAGCAGACAGTTCCTTTCTGTATAAGACGACATGCAAATTATTGCGAGAAATAAGCTAAATGATTATTTGAAAATGATATATAACAACAGCAACTGTTTATCATCCCGGTATATACAGACCAGCCTAAAACGATACAAGATTATTTAAAACCTTATCCGCTTATGTTGAAGGTATGGTCATAATTATAGAAGTACAGACTTGTATGTTTTGATAGAGTATAATATTGATAATTGTAACAAAAAAAAGACAAATATCAAAGTTTTCTGGTAATATTTATGTGATCAATGAGTAGCGCCTTCGCTTTAATGCAGCTCGACTCTTGCCCGGCAATTCACAACAGCGCCCTGCCGTTGGAGTGCTCACTTCAAATGCCTGCTCAAGATCAGGCACCTCAATAATCAACCCGGAACTATCCCATACAGTCCAGAAAGCCCTGATTTTAAAGGGCTTTTCTTGTTTCATGGTGACGTTTATTCAGAATCGGTTTGTACCGGAGAACAGAAATAACACACTGTTTCAGCGGGGATTGACCGGCGGAGGCTGTTAAATTGGCTGAAACGAGGTGAAACGGGAGCGGTCGGGGGTGTATCCGGATCTGTACCTTGCGGTTGAGAGGTCGGAGGCTAAGGCTGAAGTGTTTCACCTGAAGAATATCGAGACGGCGTCGGTGAAGAACTGCCCTTTCAAGCATAGACAACCCAAGACAATTCCTGGAAGTTTATGACAAAATCCTTGACGAAAAAATAGTAACTACACGTTACCAGGCTTGACAAAGTCCTCTTGAGTCAGCCTGTAGTAAAGTTCATTAAGGGCAGTTCAAATGGGGTTTATTCGCCGATAATCTTGATAAGCACCCGTTTTTTTCTCTTGCCGTCAAACTCCCCGTAGAAAATCTGCTCCCAGGTACCAAAATGCAGCCGCCCTTTTGTGACGGCAACGACGACCTCCCTACCCATGATCTGGCGCTTGTGATGGGCATCACCGTTATCCTCTCCGGTTCTATTGTGCTGGTAACGGCTTAACGGCTCATGCGGAGCCAGCTCCTCAAGCCACCGCTTGTAGTCCTGATGCAGCCCCGCTTCGTCATCATTGATAAAGACTGATGCGGTTATGTGCATCGCATTCACCAGGCAGAGGCCTTCCTGAATGCCGCTTTCCTGAAGAGCCCGCTCAACGTCGCTCGTGATATTGACAAAATCCATTCTTGCAGGTATCTGCAGCCAGAGTTCTTTGTGGTATGATTTCATGCTTCAGAAGGTTAAGGTTCACGAGAGTAATCGCTACACATTATCGGGCGGCTCTGTCAAACAGCTCAGGGACTCCAGCGCTGTATCATACTCGTTTCAATATACATTCTGTTTTCCTGTTCGCCCCAAAGCTTTCGCCAGTGTTTTCTGATCAGCAGAGTGACAGGCCGGAAGCAGAAATGTTTACAGCAGTGTCTGATACATCCCTGCCCTATGCATCGGCCCGACAATCCAATCGAGCGTTATGCGATGAGCCTCTTCATCCATGCCTGCCCGTAGAAGCGCCGTATGGGTAATAATCGCCTGATCAAGCGTTTGTCTTTCGTTCTCCAAAAGCCACTCATGATATGTTGCTGCTTTCTGCACTAACTCCTGTGACAGTTTGGCTACTCCCTGCTTCTCCAGCCAGTCCCTTACCAGAGAGGAGACGAGGAACTCATTGGTTTTCCATTGCTGGTTTTCATACTGCTCAATTAACGACACCGAGAGCAGCGTATCAAGCGACTTTTCGGGATGCGGCAGGTCTGGCATGGCAAGTTTCTGTACTCCTTCCGAAGCGACAGGCACCTCAAAAGCGGTCATGCGCCGGAGAAGTTCCTGCTCTTCCACTGTTCGGTGACTCCATACCTTTTCCAAAGCCATCTCTATCTGGATTTCCTCTTCTGCATGATACAATTGCTCAAGAAAAACCTGTTCTTGATCGGTAGCCATATTTTGCATCGCGGCAACAAAGAACCCCAGTGCCCTGTAGTTGCCGTTCAGCACCTCATAGGTTCTTCTCAACCGTTTCGAGTCCTTGAGAAAGCTTTTTGGCAGCATCTGCTGCTGAGCCACAGCGAGGAAATCACGGTAGACCGGTTTTCCGAGCGGATAAATCGGTTCAGTCCATTCAGGCAGTGCCCATCGTGAGGTAAGCACGACTCTCAGGCCTTCCTTTTTCAGATTAACTGCGGCATTAATCCAGAGCTGGAGTTCAGGATCAGTGAGCGTTCGAGTGGTTGTATCCTGCACAGACTCAAGGTTGTCAAAGAAAAGCGCCACTTTCCGGTCAAACTGTTCAAGCAGCAGCTTCAGCAGCCATGACACCTGTTTTGCGGGATCAGGGTATTGTTGCTGGATGAGCTTATAGCTCTCTTTGCGCTCTTTGTTCAGAGCAAGAATCATCTGGAAAAGAGTATCCCGCCAATCATGTTCTGTTTTGGCCGAGAAGCCGAATATCTCAAAGCCATCAACCTTGAGGGTATTGACAAGTTTACCGGCAAGTGCTGTTTTTCCAATGCCGCCGGCTCCGGTGAGCAGCAGCACACTTGTCTTTCCTTCACGGAACTCCCTCTGGAGTTTCCGTAACTCCCGACGCCGTCCGATAAACTGTGCAGGCAGGGAAATCCTGTCGAGGCTTTCGTTCAGGAGATTTCCCGCACGCATCGGCTGAGGCGAGAACTGCCAGTTGATGAGCGGCCGGTCATGCTCCCGGCTAAGGAGCATCGGCAGGCACCACTGCCCCTGTGACAACTCAGCAAGGATCGACTTTTTCGCCTCTCCATCAATTTTCAGGGAGAGCTCGATTGCACGGCGAGCCTCTTGCAGGGCAAGGGCAATAGCTTTTTTCTCAATCAGTGATTCAAAAAATACGCGGGCAAACTGAATACCTGCCCGGTCAAAAATGGATTCACGCATGCCGATGACATGGGGAATGCCTTTCTGCGCAAGCCGGTACATCAACCCGTTGTTCAGACTGGATAACGCCGCTTGTCCTGACTGACATGCCGAGAGGATAACTCCCTGAACACTGCTTCCTGTAAATGCATCAGCAAGCTGATCTTCATCGACAAGCTCACCGGCATCACCATGCTCGTTCTCAAAAAGGAAATATCCCTTGTCATGGTGGTTCAGCGGGTCACTTCTGAACTCCCCATGACCGCTGAAATAGACAAGATGCGGTTTGAATGAATTAAGAAGTCTTTTGAACTCACTGAACCGTCCGTCATCAGGCATTTCAAGCACGACATGACCGCTCTGCCGCCACTGACCAAGAGCTTCAAGCACCTGCCCCTGTTCCGTCTCAATCTGAAGCTGATCCTCTTCACCAAGGTTATCTGGCAGAGAGGAAAAGAGCAGAATCTTGAGGGGACCCTGTTCGATATCCGGTAATCCGGTTGTCATTGAGGGAATGGTGCGTGAAAGCGTGAATCCCTCATGCCTGCCAAGAAATCCATAATCGGGATGGCAGAGCGTTTCCCATGGCAGTTGCAGAATTGCCGGATCATCACTTGCTATGACAATCGGCAAAATGGCTTGGCCTGCCTCCTGTTTGGCGAGTTGTAACTTCTCATCAGCATTGAGTGCATGCCACAACGCAGTGCCGATAGCTTGCAATATCGCATCGGTTACAAAGAGTTTCCGATCAGCGTAGGACTGAGAAAGTTGAGCTGCTTGACGGATCAGGTTTGGTGAGTGCCTCAGTATTGCAGAATCCGGAAAAAGCATCAAAGGTGCTACCATAATCCTGCTCTCAAGAGATTGCGGATGAGATACCTTTTAATAAGGAAAACGCTCGTTTACGAAACATAAATTACATTTTTTCCAGCAATAAGTTAGCGTTTCTATTTGAAGACTGGGGTCGATTTTGTCGAGGCTGATGTTGATTGTGGATAGATATTTCATCTTTGGTTGAGGGTGAGGTTGATGATTCTTCGACGGGGGCGGGCGGGGTGATTGTGATGCATGAGGATACGCTGCCGGAGAAGAGGCCCTATTTGCTGCAGGCGGATGCGGAGGCGCTTTTGGGGTTGTTGCAGGCGATGGAGATGAAGGTGGAGATGATTAACCGGATGGCGCATTTGACGCCGGTGCGGACGTATCGGTCGATGGCGGCATCGGGGGTGGCGATCGAGACGGAGTTTCAGATTTTGAATACGCTCCTGGCGGAGAAGTCAGCGCAGCTTGCATTGACGGAGAATCAGTTGTTCAGGATTTTTTGCCGCTGGGAGGGGGTGGATTATGATTCGGCGAATGTGGTGGTGACGTATCCGCAGCGGTTTGAGCTCAGGGATCGGCGGGCTGATCTGGATTTTCTGGTGCGGGCGAAGGAGGTGACGGCAAAGATCGGGTCGCCGACGTTGCGGCTGGAGATTGACCGGCAGTTGGCGCGGGTGGTGCTGGAGCGGGATGATGTGCTGGAGGTGGTTGAGGGGGAATTGGGGGGTTCTGTTAGTTCTGGGGGCAGTGGATGATTGGGGGTGGCGGGAACGATGACTTAACCTGCAACGGTTTGCGGGTTTAAGACGTGCGGGATTTCGGAGCAATAAACTGTCCTCCAGCTCAAAAGATTGGTTGAAATACTACTGTTCAATTACCCACTGTCCCCCGCAGTTCTCAAACCGACTGCTAGCGGGTAGGCATTTATGAGTTTTTTTTATTTCATTTGCTCTTGTAAGTATTTTCATTCTTCCATATACGGTTTTATTAAGGCTTCCCATTCATCTTCAGAATTACAAACCTTATCTGACACTTTGCACTCAAACACAAAATTATCATTATCCCTTTTAAAGAAGATTCCATATTCCTTGTTTTCGTTAATATCATATAACGATCTAAAAGTTGAAGAACTTACTTTCTTGTCCTTGTAAGTCACATTTGTAGTCGTCAAAAGAATGAAACATTTATTCAATTTCTTGTTGTAGTGATTTGTGTATACCGTCATCGATTGCCCATCTTTAGTATTGCTAATGCCGTTTCCATATTCCCGTTTAAAATACTCCTCGGCACGTTTACCACAACGTTCTTGCAAATCATACTCTTCTTTGGGCGAAGCCGCATGGCTTAAATTTGCCGATGCAGATTTCGGAGCTTTCTCATTTTGCTGGCAAGCGACAAGAAATATCATACAGAGTGATAGAGTAAATAACTTAAAAATAGATTTCATATTAGTATATCCTTTTAAGTAAAAGAGTGGCTCTTAGATACAACGAATATCTATATATTCCGTTAATGCCGTTATATTAATATTTCCGTAACACTTCAATCAGCCGACGCATTAGCGTTCGGCTGCATTGATTTGATGAAGACATCCCGCCGCAAGCAGCGGGGTATCTGGTTTCAGAAAAAGCTTAACATACTTCACCGCAAGCGGTGTGGAATTCAACCCTGAGAGATTAAATGCTGACTCTATACCGTGTGAATTTGAACCAACCTACCTTCTGGGTTTATTGTTACGTGGTAGTGATCTCCATTGTAAGAAACTGCCATTTTTCCATGCCTTTTAAAGTCTATAGTTGGGCTTGACGCTAGGTACATTTCGATTTCGGATTCGACTTTATATAACACTTTTTCTATTAGCGCTTTTAGATTATTCGCTTTATAAGGAAATGGCGTTTTTTGCTTAAAGCCTCCGATCTGGTAATCTTTCAAATGACGAAGTGAAATATGTATATAGGAATCAATATCCCAATAAACCTGATTCTTACCATGCAAAAGAATTGATGATGAGAATGCTTCAACAGCCTCAAATATACTTTTAAGTACTGACTTGTCGGAATCTTCAAAACGGTCATTTATTCCAACATGAATCAGCTCTTTTGTTATCTTATTGAATCGCTCCATAGCCAAAATACTTTTGATTTCGGAGTAATTAAATTTATCGACTTCGCTTAACAAGCTACGCCTCTCTTTGACTTTATAGAGACTTAACCAGATAATTAGGTTGTTTTTGAGATCTTCTTCAGTAAAGCCAAACTCTGCAAGCACTCTATAATCAATGCTTCCATTGTTAAAAGCCAGAGTTATGCCAATCAATTGTTCTTTTTCATAATGGGCAAGCTTGACACCTGAATTATGTTTTGAAACCAGATAATTTTGATTTAGAATATCAGCGTCAAGCCCACAACAATTCACTTCAATCTCAATTATGTCAGGGACTTTTTTCTCGCCCGTTTCATGCTTTTCCGATTCCTTATTATATTTCAAAAATGATAGCGTTTCAATATCTTCAACGTTAATTCCTTTGTATTTCAGATCACCTTTCTTTGCCTCACTGAGTTTTCTTTCAGGACTATCAATGCGGATTCTTTTCTCTTGAATCTCTTGCCCTGTTAGAAAAGAAGCCTCAAGAGAATCTATCGCTTTCCTATCATAAAAAATAATACCTAAAACCGACTCCCCAAATTCACAATGTGACTGACTCCCTTTCCGTAGCTCAAAGGTCGTCATGAATTCGCTTTTTCCAACTATTTCATAGAGATCTTGATAGTGAAATTCCGCACCAAAAACTTCCACACTTGGTAGGCCAAGGTCTCTATAGTCGATAATTCTGTAATTATTTTTCATGACGGAGTTAACAATCAATGACCCTGCAGCAGAGCTATGGGGCATGAATTCATGTTTAAGAATTACTTCACGAAGCAGAGCTTCGAGGAATATTGAGCACACCGGAGTATAGTGTACCACCTCTACCGGAGCAAAGTGTACCAGCGATTCCGGAGCATAGTGTACCACCTGTACCGGAGTAAAGTGTACCAGGTATACCGGGCGAAAGTGTACCACCCAATCATGTCAGATTT
>CAISRC010000002.1 GCA_903887845.1 uncultured Chlorobiaceae bacterium | reverse complement strand
TAATTTTGTAAGTTCTAACACCAAATCTGGCATGAAAATGGTGGTACACTTTGCTCCGGAATCGGTGGTACATATTCACCCGGAATGACTGGTACACTTTGCTCCGGAATCAGTGGTACACTTTCACCGGAATACTCAGGAGGCTGTAATGAATAAAGAAAAATCTACGATTATCATAAGCGCCAGCAGTGAACAAGCGCTTCTTGAATTATCAAAAGAATATTTTTACTCCAACTCAATTGCAATTGATTTTGTTGGTAATGTTATCTCGAACTCGCACGGAATACTCAATAATTACCATATCAAAACAAAAATATCAAAGGGGCGTAAGCGTTTTTTACTTTTGGTCAACTCGTACCCATCATAGTCGCTCTACAAAATCAAATCAAAGTTAACGGCGTTAATGCCTGCAAAAACACAAACGACCAAACCAAAACAGGAGATAAAATGACCATACAAGAGTTTGCTGAAGAGTATCAAGATATGACGGGTTGCACGGATGAGGAGGCAGTAAAAGCGGCTTTTGCTGCAGGGTATCTTTTAAGCGTTATAGCCGAAAATACCGACGCAGAGAAGCATTTCCGCGACAGGTATAATGAGTATAGGCAACAATCATAATTGACCAGGCACAGCCAAAAACACAAACGACCAAACCAAAACAAGGAGCAATCATGACAACATTACAAAATTTTATCGGAGCAGGGCAGTTGCAGGTATTATTGCAGCTCAGCAAGGGAGAGGAAGGCAAGCATTTTGAGCAAGTGTTAACAATGATTAGCGCAACAATTGCATCAATGCCGAAGACTTATGAAACAGATGGGCAGGGTTACAGCGCGATTGCTTACCTGCATTATTTTACTTCATCGGGCGACTGGTGGATAACCGAGCGCGATTCGAGCGACGAACAGTTACAGGCGTTTGGTTACGCCTACATCAACGGTTTCGATAATGCGGAATTTGGTTACATCAGCATCAAGGATCTTATAGAACATGGCGCTGAACTTGACCTTTATAACGGCTTAGGGGAGAGGAAAACAATTAACGACGTCATCAAGAGCGAGACTATGGCTTGAAGCTTGCTGCTCAATGGTGTGTATACCATATTGCAGACGATGGCGGGGCTACAAACCCCGCCTTTTTTGTGCCTACCCAATAATAATGATCTCATCGTTTGCCTCCTGCTCTGGCAGCACAACCCGTTTGCCATAACGCTCAGGATAGCGCCGCTCAAGGTACCACGCCGATGCCTGCCAGGTTTTTGCAGAAGCCACAATGATATGATCAAGATGCGTTTGCTCATGCAGCGCCTCAGCATCCAGCGCACCATCAAAAAGTTCGCGCTGCAAGCTCTGTGACCCACGATCAGCGTCAGCCCTCCCTTGCTTAATCCACTTATAATAGGTCACCCGTCCAACACCAACGGTAGCACAGGCAGCATGGACAGTATAACCCTTTTTTATAAGTTCGAGCAGTTTCTCGATACGAAGACGAGTAAGCTTCATTACGGTGATTTTACCTTAAGTTAACAGGTAAAAAGGAGAAAAGAAAGCCCGGTCTCTGCCGGGCTCTCTGGATCGTTGAGCTTCATCATCAACGCATCGTAAACGTTTTTTCAGCAGGTATGAGGTAAGGGGGCCAGTGGCGGTTTGTGCCCTGATATCGGGCCGCCAGCGCCGTCAAATCATATGCCGGCTCACTGACCTGCACCTCACACCCGGTGGCAGTTTGCAGCTCCCTGGCATACTTGATCCAAGTGCCAACCCCATCATCATCAAAGGTAATCGTTACCTTGTACCTGCTCATCCCTGTAACCTGCATGGCATGAGCATATTTTTCAGTAACCAGCTCAGGCAAAACTTTTACAGGAGTGCGAGGTTTGGTAAAATAATAGCTCCCTTCCGGGGTTTTGATCTTCTCTTTGCCCGTCAGCAGCATAGCGCTCTTCATGGATCCACGCAGCCACTTAATGCCTCCTTTTATCCCGCTCTTCCGGCTCTTGTAGCATTTCTCTTTTTCTTCGAGGTAAGCAACCTGCCCTATCCAGTAGTCGATCAACCCTTTACAGGCATCAAGCTTCTGTTCAATCTTTCCCTCAACCTCTGCCAGTTGGTCACCAAACACCGCCAAACCGCCACTCTCAATCAACGCCTCTTCAATCTCCTGATATCTCTTGATAAGCTCCGCAAGCGAGAGAGGTTTTTCCTGAACCGAGTCAAGCATCAACTCCCGCAGGGGGTTTTCTTGCAACTCAATTGCATCAACAGCCAAGCTCTCCATGTTATAACTCCTCTGATTTTTTGGTGATGAACAGTGAGAATTTTATGATCTGTCCTGCAATCACCTCATTCAGCCCCGCCGCTTTTTTTGATCCACACATCGGCAAATATTTTTTCAGCACATCCACTTGCAAGGCAAAGCTCTTCAGCGCCGCTTTATCCTGCCCAATCAGAATGGCCTCACGGTCAGTCCGTGAAACTGTGCTGTTATCGTGCAATAGCGCTGGCGGTGATATCGTTCCATTATTTCCCGAACTGTTACCATGGAGAGGAACAGCAGGTAACTTTGGTAAAGCAGGGAGCCTTGGCTTATCATTCGCCAATGGGTGACTCAACACTACAGGCGTTTCAATCTTGGCGATACACTCTTGGGGTTCAGCGTCCATCATCGGCGCAGGCACCGTTACAGTCGGGTTCAGTTGTGCCTCAAGCTCAGCAATCCGCAGCCGCATCGCTGCCGCTTGTTCCTCCACGACCCGCTTTTCATCACGCAATCCTTTCACCTCCGCCTCCCGCGCCTCCGCCTCTCTCTTTACAGCCGCCTCTTTTTCAGCCTTCTCTCTTCTTGCTTCACTCAGGAGAGCTTCGAGCGTACCCGGTTCCATGGAGCGGATTTCATCTTTTGCCTTCATCACCCCAAGCTGGGCAAATTCATTGCATATCCCCTGCAAACGATCATCTTCAACCTTTGCAAGCCGTACAGCCTCTCTCTTTTGCGCCTCCCTGAGAGTTTCAATTCGCTCCTCTTCCGTAACAAGCTCTTTTTCAACAACGCTCACCCTGCCAACCACATATTTCTCGACAGTCAGCCAGAGTTTTTGTTCCTTTATGGCCCCTTCGCGCCCCTCCTTACATATTCTTTCGGCAGTAGTGCGCAGCTTCTTGCAATATTTGCGAGCATCACTGACAAGCTTGATACCCTGTACATCATCAACCCCGGCAATGGTAAGGCCCCGGTACCTCTCAATCGCTTTCAGCTCACTCTCAACAACATTTTCCTTCCCCAGCGCAATTGCTTGCGGCGTGCCAGTCTCCAGCATGGTAGCTGTTTCTGGCAGTTCAACAAATTCAACATCGTTCATGGTCGTTTGTGTTTTGGTTCTTGTCGCTTATTTCTTATCCTTACACTTCGGGCTTGGTCGCCCGTGTTTTGGTAAGACTCTGCCCCGGCTCCTGTCGGGGCTTTGTCTTTTATCCCACCTCCGCATACCGCAACGCCTTTGCCCTTACCATCTCCTCAAGCACTGCCACCCGCCCCCGCAATGCTTCGCAGACATCACAATAGTCGCACCCTCGATGGCTCAAGGGCATGTATCGGGTTTCATAAAACTGTATTTGAAGGCCAATAATGATCGGAAAAGAAAAGCGCTCCACCAGCCCAAGCAAATACAGATCTTCGCACATGGTCGACTCCCCTGTATTGAGCGCTTGCCCTGCAAGGCTGTTTATAAGATTCACATAGTTTTGTGGTGGCTGGCGCAATTCACCCCGTTTCCAGGCAGCGTTTATTCTCTCGGTGTATGTCATGGCTTTGGTCGCTTCGTTATTGGAATTTTCCTCTTTTTCTTACCACAGAAATATAAGCATTTTACCACAATTTACCTGAATTTACCACAATTTTCTTTCTAATTTATCACAATTTCTAATCACCAAGAAGGTCAGTCAACATTACCCTGGTTGCCGTGATATCCGATAGCGCATCATGGGCTCG
The DNA here is from genome assembly GCA_903887845.1 of uncultured Chlorobiaceae bacterium. GTDB lineage: Bacteria > Bacteroidota > Chlorobiia > Chlorobiales > Chlorobiaceae > Chlorobium. The sequence goes on along the minus strand of CAISRC010000002.1, from coordinate 36,592 downwards.
ATGATGAATCCCGAAATACTCACACACGGTGGCAAGCTTGTAATCAGGCAAAGCAAGAAGACCTTTATAATCCCATATCCGCAACACTGGCAGAGGGTCCAACGCCTTCCAGTTATGATAGCTTCCTGTGCCGTATTTGCTGCCATGATGCCGAAACCAGAACTCAAGAAACTCCAGGTCAAAAGGCACATTGTACCCAGCCGGGTACGCCTTGTCAGCCCTGTCAAACTTGTTGATATGCTTGTCCAGAAATCGAAGAAACTCCCTGTAAGCGTCAGAACTCGTCGTTCTGCTCTTCAGCTCCGCCGGGTCAGTGCCATTAACCTTCAGCGCCTCAAGGTCTATTTCAGCACCGTTATGCGGCTGAAATTTCATCGCAAAGGTGTCAACCACTTCCCCCCCGATCTCCATCAGGGCAGCAAGCTGAATAATTCCATGCTTCCCGGCTTCCAGGCCGGTCGTCTCAACATCAACGTAGAGTATCTTAGACAGGTTCATGCTCTTTTTTTTAAGGGTGTACGTTTTGTTCACTTTTGCCTCATCACTCTCCATAGTTCGCTTCAAACAGCGCCCTCGTCGCCGCCTCCCGAGCCACCTCTGTCGGGTGCTCACACACCCTCCGCCGCTCTTCAACCGGCAAGCTGCTGTAAAATTCCAGCCGCGCCGATCGAGGCAACTCATCCCACTCCAACAATGCAAAAGCCTCCTCTTTGTGTTGCTCACAAAAAAGCGGCCACATACCCAACCCGATGGCCGCACGAACCCCCTCAACCGTCAGGTTAACAGGTTCCGCCAGCCGCTGACTCTCCAGCTCAATCCGCATAAGCTCAGAAGCCGCCTCTTTTAAGCGAATCTGTTGCGTCCGCACATCATCAAGAAGCTGACGAGCATCTGCCTTTTCCGGCAACGGTGAAAAGCTGGTAAACTGAAACTTTGTCTGCTCCGCCTGCTTGTACCAGGCCCCAAGCTCCGCCAGGGTGATACCCATAGCATAGAGCATGTGCGTGATTCCAAGATCTGAAAGCCCGGCAGGCACACTTCCAGTCTCTTTCTCAACCACTTTCGCGTAGGTCCTGCATTTGATGACCTGCAGAGTACGAACCGCACGCTCAATGTCGGTAAGGCTCGCCCGAGTCGTGTGCTGGTGAGCCAATGCCCTTGCAACAGCATAGTTCCCGCCAAGTTGACGCACCGCAAGTTCAGCTATGGGTTTCAAGCCATCGGAGATTGTCAGCCCCGTGAGAGCTTGCTTTACCACCTTCCCTATGAGTGTCATGTCCAGCGTTGTTTTGGTGTTGAAAATGCCAGTGAAATGATTGCCAGTCGGCAGCCATCGAAACCCGCAAAGCCTCAGCCGCAAGCGTTTCATCGCCAACGCTCAAATCAAAGAGGAGCTGAAGAGCCGCTTCGGCAACTTGCAGTGAGCGATAAGGAGACTTTTTATTCCGGCTCCAGCGCTCCCATGTCGTCGCACAAAACCCGGTGCTGAAACCGGGGTTCCTGAAAACCGCACCGGAGGAAAAATCAGCCACCCATTTGGGTGCTTTTACTCTCTCCTCTTTTCTTCTTCCATTCTTTGCATTCTTATCATTCTTGTTTGTGGTCACCCGCTGGTCGCCTGCTGGTCGGTTGTTGGTCAGTTGCTGGTCGTTTTCCTGTCCATTTTCTTGGTCGTCCTGCACATCGCTGTCCTGATAAGAATCATAATTCAAAACAGTTATAAGGCTATAACTGTTGGTCGTTCTGATCGTGATTTCCTTGGTCGTTTTCAGCCTTTCCAAACAGGTACGACAAGAACGCTCCGTTATCCCCGTTTGCTCTGATAAAGAGTGCCTGCCAGTAATCAACTGGCCTCTCAATAATTCCACCCCTTTCCACCGGCCCGGCTTATGGTTGGCACTCATAATGAGATGAATCAGCAGGTGAACCATGTGCGAATCGTGGTACCACTCCCAGGAGGTAATACACCGAAACAACTTGATGTATCCCGCATCACTCATGGCAGAATTATCAGCTCAACACGAGGGGCATTTTCATCAACCTCATAAGGCAGGTAAATGGGTAACAATTGATCAGCACAATCATCAGCAAGCAGCCCGGCTTTCACCATACAATCAAAAAGATTCTGGCAGATATTGTTATAGTCGAAACGTCGCCGCGCCCGCCGGAAAATCTTGATCTGCAATAACAACGGCAACGCCCTCCCCTCCGCTTCATTGCGAAAAGAGGCAACAAAATCAGGGTTGCTCTCGAAAAGCCCCTGCAAGCGCTTTGCCTGGGCATCTGCAGCATGGCTCTTGACAACCTTTCTTATCGTCTTGCCTTGCCCATCTTTGTAAATGAGCGGCATCCGGGAATTTTTCGATGAATAAAGCTCACCCGGAATAATAAAGATGTTCGGTTCGTCATTCATTTTCCAAGCACCGTAATTTTTCCCTGATGCCGGTCAGCATAACCAGACCCGATGACATCCTCATCAAACAGCCGCGACTGCATTTCATGTATCTCCATTGGTCGAGTCTCAACACATTCACCAGTATCAATGCGTACGATAGTAACCGTACGCACTTCAAAATTCCTGGTAGCACTACACGCAACATCACGGTACTCATACCCGTTTTTCAACGCAAACGAGAGAGCCGCCCCCTCAAGCGTATGATGGTCAATCCTCGTTTTGAATCCCGCAGCACTGGCACTCTTCTCCTTACTCAGCACCTCAATCGCCTGCACATGTTCAGCAAGCGCCGCGCCTCTCTCCATCTTCTCATCATCAGTGAGCAAACATTTCAGGCTCAAGGAAATAAACTCATCCGTTTTTGACATTGTCGTCATGGTTTTTGGTTAAAAGTGTTGGCCTTTATGCTGCTTGTTCTTTCATTGGGAGGGATTTAAGCCAGGCAATAAGCTCATCAGCCCTTGCTTGGGTCAACTTGTCCAGATGCACTTTCTGCACCGTGTACGAGTATTTGGCGGGGATTGCTCTATATGTTGCCAGTTCACTAACTTCATTGCTCTGGTGAATCGTCATGGCAGGAGCAGGCGCACCATGTTGTTGCGTTATGGCTTGAGGCTGTTGCTGCATTACCTTTGTTGCAGCACCCTCTATACTGTTTGCATCAGGGTCGTTATCACTCTCATGGGTTGGAATAGCAAAGACCTGCACAAGGGCATACTTGTGTGCTATAGCCAATGCTTTACTTGCATATTTATCAGCATAATCACGCCCGACACCTACAGTTTCGGTATCAACATAGCTCCCATCGACCGTGTAAAACCTCCATGCAATGGTGATCTCTGCATCAATAAAAGCAGTGCCGGTTTTCGTCTTCCCCTCGTAGCGATTGTTTGAGATGATGTGGCTTGTGGTAAAGATGCCGTGTAGTGACAGAAGTTTATGCAATGCGCTATACAGATCATCAATGCCACGAAACATAAAACCCTGGTCTTTGTTTTTTTGATCTTTACTGACGACGGGACAACCCGCCATAACTGAAGCCATTCGCGCAAATATGAGCGGTTGGCTGCTACCTTGTTTGTCAACTTCTTGAGTCATGGTCGTTTGTGTTTTGGTTGTTACCTGGAAATTACCCTACTCTGTGCTCAATAATCAGAGCACCACTTTTACCCTTCATACGAGCACCTAACGAGCAGCCTTTCTCTCTCTCAACGCTTACTTCCGGGTTCATTAAGTATGCGGAAATATCCTCACGCCAGAAATAAAGCGTCGCCCCATTCTTGCGATACGGCAACCGACCACGGTGGACCCGATTATAGACCGCCGCCTTCGTTACCTCCTTACCCTCAATCAAAGAGAGATACTCCGCACACAACTCAATCCCCATCGGATCACTCTGCACCATAGGCTTCTCACCAAGCTGCTTCACCAGCAAACCAATCTGCATCGCAAGCCCGGCAACCAGTCCCGGCAGTTGGTCAAACGTTGGGATAAAATCTTTCTCTTTATTTTCCATTTTTTCTCTATATTTAATAGAATAGTGTGGGTTAATCTTTCTTTATTTACACAAATTATGGTAAATCTATCACAATAACAAGAGAAAAAGATAAAAAAACTGTAAAAAAGGGCGACTTATGGTACAAAACGATGTTGAAGTAGGCAAAAGGCTCAATGAGGAATTGCGCGATAAATTCGGAACGATCACAGAAGCCTCAAAAGCAGTGGGAGCAAAAAACGCCTCATATTTTGGGTCATACTTGTCGGGGCGCGCAGGGTTGGGACATTTGGTGATCAAGAAGCTTGAGAAGATGGGTATTGATGTTGATTATGTTCTCAACGGAAGAGAGGAGACCCTTGGGCAGAATAGCAGTTATGATCTCTTGCTAAGAAAGGTCAACGATCTTGAGTACCGGTTATCTCAAGCATCAATCGAGTTGAAAGAGATGGCGACTATTATCAGGACGGCGGCAAAAAAAGAAAAATAATATTGGCCTGGAAGTTTATCATTCATCTATACAAGCCAGCAACATTGGCCAGCTCTCTTCCTGACTCATACCAAAATTTAAAGAAGCGCTGACCAAGACAATTAGATTCTTGATATTGTTGTAATTAGGGCCTACTGAAAAAGTGCTAAAGCTATATTTTATATTTGATTAAGTCTATATTTTTTGTATATTTGTGCAAGGAAAATGGAGGAAATAGCCCAAAACCCTTGCACCTGAAAAATAATGTATAAGCGCAAGTTCAAGCAGCTCACGTTAGTTGATGATTTTTACCTACCATTTGGTGGGAAACTGAATGCCGATAATCGTTGGGTAAAGTTGTCCAATGCCATTCCATGGTTTGCTGCAGAAGAGATTTATGCTAATAATTTTACTGCATCGAATGGCTCGCCTGCATTGAGTGTTCGTTCTGCTTTAGGCTCGTTGATTATCAAAGAAACATTAAGTATCACAGACGAAGAGACTGTTTCTCAGATCCAGGAAAGCCCTTATCTACAATATTTTATAGGATTTAAAAGGTTTCAAAATGAAGCGCCATTCGATTCTTCGTTGATGACCCATTTTCGTAAACGCATCACATCGATTGATATTGCAAATGTGAGCGAGAATCTTCGCAAACAGTATCGCGAACTGCTTGAAAAACGTGAGCAATTGGTTCAAAAAAAAGAAGATCGCGCTAAAACATGTGCCTTGGGGAATTCTGCTTCAGAAGAGCCTCAAGGCGTAGAGATATCCCCAGAGACACTGCTGCTCGAAGCAGGGCCAGAGCCGCTGCCAGTGGTCACTGAAGCAGTATCTGAGGAACAAACCCAAGAACCAGTACAGCCTGAGCCACGGTGTGCTGAACCCACTCCTGAAGAGCCTCTGGTGAATGAAGCAGCAGCAACTTGTTCACTCCCGATTGCGCATCCAGCAAACAAAGGGAAACTGATTCTTGATGCCACATGCGCCCCGGCTGATATCCGTTTTCCGACGGATCTTGGCCTGCTCAATGATGCGCGGGAAAAAACGGAACAGATCATCGATAAGCTCCATGTTCATGCTCCTGAAGGGCTGAAAAAGCCACGCACGTATCGTAAAACTGCTCGGAAGGAATTTTTGAGTGTCGCCAAGCTTCGCGTGAAATCAGCAAAAAAAATTCGCAATGCTATTCGTAAACAACTTGGTTATCTCGGCAGAAATCTGAGAAGCATCGACGCACTCGCCGCAGTGGTATCGTTGACGGTACTGAATAAAAAATTGTATGTCAAACTCCTTGTTTGTGAAGAGTTATATCGTCAGCAACTTGAGATGTACAAATACAGGACAAGCCGCATTGATGATCGAATTGTCAGCATCAGTCAACCACATGTCCGTCCAATAGTCCGGGGCAAGGCCGGTGCCAAAACTGAATTCGGCATGAAACTGTCTCTAAGCGTTGTTGACGGATGGAGTAGTATTGAAAAAATATCATGGTCAGCCTACAATGAAGGCTGTGATCTGATTGCCGAGACAGAACGCTACTATGTCCGTGAAGGGTACTATCCAGAGTCAGTGCATGTCGACAAGATTTATCGAAACAGGGCTAACCTCCAGTGGTGCAAAGGGCATGCGATTCGGATAAGTGGAGTACCTTTGGGACGCCCTCCAAAGGATCCTGAAGTGAACGCTGAACGCAAACGACAGACACGGAAAGATGAGGGAATCCGTAACGCCGTCGAAGGCAAGTTTGGCCAAGGCAAGCGACGATTCGGGATGAATCGCATCATGGCCAAGCTCGCGTCAACCAGCGAAACGGTTGTCGCGCTCATTGTTATGATTATGAACCTGCAGAACCTGCTGGGGGTTCATTTTTTACGCTTGTTTAGAGGTATTATGCTGCTTTTGATGGCTATAAATGGGCGACACAGCCTCTTGAAGCCAAAATTACTGCGATTAGGGGATTGGAGCATGGAGACGAGATTTGCCCTGCCGTTGAGGTGTTTTTAAAACCAGGGTTTGTTCAGAAAGCCCTAATTAAAATTTCCTTGCTTCTGGTTATTGACACTAAAGCTATCTTCTCCCCATGCGTGGGGACTTGAAAATCAGAAAGGAGCAAATTGCATCCGGAGCAACGGCCGTACAGGTAGCTCAGAATAAAGGAACCAGGCGTTCTCTTCTCAAGCATATTGGTATCGCCCACGAGGAGCATGAGTTCTCGGAGTCCCGGTACAAGAAGGACAAGCAAGAGTTCGATAAACAGGTCAAACGGGCGCTTGCCCTGTTGAAAAAAACGAGTCCGGTCGGCGGGCAAAGTTTGTCAAGAAAACCACCGACACCGACAAGCCCTTTTTCTTCGATGCCGATCTTCAGGCAAAGGCAGAGAAGCTGTTGGGCATCAAAGGATATGTCACCAACATCCCTGAGAAGGAGCTGTCGAGTAGTGCAGTTATCACACGCCTACTATCATGATCTCTGGAACGTGGCTCAAGCGTTCCGTATGAGCAAATCTGACCGCAGACACACATCTCTCTTTCATCGCACAGAGGATGCCATCAGGGCTCATTTGCGCGACTGTTTTATGGCATTGATGATGGGCAAAAACCTCGAAATAAAAATGCACCGGTCATGACGAAAGATCCAGGAGGAAATGTGGCGGGTCCATGAAATCCATCTTTGTTATGAACGAACCGAAGAGGTTTATGTCAAACAAGATGGGTACAAGGGAATTTACAAACCAGGTTCAGCAACTTCTTGAGTTCTGAGTTTCGGCACTAACTGGCACAACTCGGGATTAGCCAACTCTCTGTAGCCAAAACGAATAAGTTTCACACAAGCAACTTTGCATCGTTCAAAGTCTTTATGTTCCTGCATCGCTTAACCCAATAGAAAAAAGTTAGTGGCAGAGATGGGCATAACACCGAATGAAATAAGTGATCGCCTCCCTTTTTCCGGAAAAACTGCTCAATACAAAAAACGGCTGTACCTTATCAAAAGTCTACAATAAATCTAAAGCACCCTCCAAAGCACCCTAAAAAGGCATAAAACAAAAAAGACTTACAAGCCTGAACCTGTAAGTCTTTATTTTATATGGTGCACCCGGGAGGACTCGAACCTCCAACCCATTGATTAAGAGTCAATTGCTCTACCGATTGAGCCACGGGTGCAGTTAATTTTATTTTGCAGGCAGTAATGGTGTTGATGGTGCAGAAGGCACGGCTTTAGCCGGCGCTGCGGGCCGGGCAGGAACACTCTGCTGTAGAATGCTTTCCGGCGAAGCCTTTGAGGACTCTTTGCCAGGAAGGGTAAACTGGGCTATAAAACAAAGCAACATGACAACGGCAGCAAGGATGGCTGTCATCTTGCTTAAAAAGTCACCAGTCCGCCGGACACCAAGAGTCTGAACAGTACCAAGACTGGCCATACCGCCAGTCAGACCGCTGCCGCTTTTTGGACTCTGCAACAAAATAACGCCAATAAGCAGAATCGATGCAAGTAAACCGACAATAACTATGAAAACATGCATGTCGAGCCGCTCTAAATAATTCGCAAATATTCTTGTATCTTTCAATCAAAAGAAGGCCTTAATTTAGCAACTTTTAAAAAATATCCAAACCATGTTTTCAGTTGCTGGTAAAATAGTAACACTGGCTGGTCTGGTTATTGTTCTTGTTGGCCTGCTGCTTATGACTTCTGATAAAACCGGATTATGGCGCTGGTTCACCTGGTTCGGCAATCTTCCCTTCGATATCAGGATTGAGAAGGCTAACTTCAGGTTTTATTTTCCAATAGGCACTTCCCTGCTGCTTTCAATATTTCTCAGTCTGATACTTTTTCTTGTCAACAAATTTATCCGCTAAACTCTCCATGCCAGAATCAATCTCAAGGGCACCTCGTTCCGCAACGATTAGCAGAACCACAAAAGAGACAGACATTACAGTAACCGTAAAACTTGACGGAACGGGCATGAGCTCCGTCAACTCGGGAGTGGTTTTTCTTGACCACATGCTGACCAATTTCAGTAAACATTCAGGCTTTGACCTGTCACTGGAGTGCCGTGGCGACCTTGAGGTCGATGATCATCATACCGTTGAAGATGTTGCTCTGGTTCTCGGCAGTGCCATTGCCGAAGCTCTTGGGGAGAAAAGAGGGATTCAGCGTTATGGATGGGCGCTTATTCCTATGGATGAGGCTTTGGCGCGATGCGCACTTGACCTGGGGGGAAGAAGTTATTGTGTTTTTAAGGCAGAGTTCCGGAGGCCGGTCATTCAGGGCTTTTCAACGGAAATGGTTGAACATTTCTTTCTGTCGCTTTCGGGAACACTTAAAGCCAATATCCACCTGTCAATTCTTGATGGCGAAAATACGCACCACAAAATAGAGGCGCTGTTCAAGTCTTTTGCTTATGCCATGAAGGCTGCTGTTGCGATTAACGGTACTGAAATTCCATCAACCAAGGGAAAGCTTTGAACTTTCCCCTGGTTCTGATGATGGGTGACGACTCTTATTTTGCGTAGGCAATCGAACGTTTTTCGCGGATAATCGAGACCTTTATCTGCCCTGGATACTGGGCCTCTGATTCAATTTTGTGAGCGATATCATGGGCAAGGACATCTGCCTGTGAATCGCTGACATTATCACCTTCAACAATCACCCTGATCTCCCGTCCTGCCTGCAAGGCGTAGGTTTTCAGAACACCAGGAAATCCTTTTGCAATCTCTTCAAGACTCTCAAGACGCTTGACGTTGCCGTCGGCTGTTACAGCACCCCGGGCTCCGGGACGGGAGAGCGATATGGTATTGGCTGCGTCTACGAGATCGGCGATGGGTGACTCTTTATCGACGTCACCATGATGAGCGGCAATGGCATTAAGCACCAGGGGCGATTCGTTGAACTTTTTCAGAAAAGTCATTCCTGTCAATGCATGGGGTTCATCACTTTCCGGGAGCACAAGACCGATGTCGTGCAGAAGACCGGCACGTTTGGCAAGGCGGGCATCAAGCTTGAGTTCGGCAGCCATAAGGCCTGAAAGCATGGCAACCTCACGACTGTGCTGCAGCAGGTTTTGCCCATAGACCGTATAAAATTTCATTTTACCGACAAGGGCGATAACTTCGGCGGGCATGTCGGAAATCTGCAGCGAAGAGAGCGCTTCCTCTCCGGCACTGATGATGACATCATCAATCTCCTTTTTGGCATCTCCATAAGCTTTTTCAATAGCCACTGGATGAATGATTCCATCAACCAGAAGTTTCTGGAGGGTCAGCTTGGCAAGTTCACGGCGCAGAGGATCAAAGCAGGAGAGAATAACAACCTCAGGAGTATCGTCAACAATTATATCAACTCCTGTTGCATTTTCAAAGGCTTTGATATTGCGGCCTTCACGGCCGATGATGCGACCCTTCAGCTCATCGCTCTGGATATGAACGACGGAAAGCGCATTTTCAGTGGTCTGCTCAAAAGAGATCCGCTGAATTGCCGTCAAGAGCGTTTTCTCAGCAAGACGACCGGCTTTCTGCTCTGCTTCTTCATGAATCTGATGAATGGTGTCAGTTGCTTCTTCACGTGCTTTTGCAACCATGTTGTCAATCAACATCTGCCTCGCCTCTTCTGCCTGAAGGTTGCTGATGCTCTCAAGGCGCTGGTTCTGCTCTGAAATAATCCGCTCCAGTTCTGTTGAACGAAGCATCACTGACTCGGTGATCTGGTCGATTTCCTTGCGCTGATCCTGAAGCTTTCGTTCAGTATCCTTGACATCCTGCGCCTGTTTTTTCAGTTGCGCCTCTCTCTGCTGGGTCTGCTTTTGCAGTTGGGTGTACTTGTTGTTTTTGATGAGAACTTCCTGATCAAACTCGCGCCGCTTCTTTTTCCACTCCTGATTTACTTCACTGACTTTAAGTTCCTTGTACTCGTTGGCCTCTTTCTGGGCTTCCTGAACTATTTGCACTGCACGTTCTTCGGCTTCAAGAACCTTTGTCGTACCTATACGTTCAAGAAAAAATCGTCCAATAAAAAAACCCGCTGCAAAAAAAAACACTGAAGCAAAAACAATTAAAAACAGGTTTATAACTATACCCATTAAACCACCTCCATTTTCATGCTCTCATACTCATATAAGAAGCACCGTTTTAAACAAAAAAAACCGCACCATGACAAGGTGTGTAAGATTCAAGAACCCGTGATACACGGTGGGCGCCTCCTTCAGATTTTTTGCTTCCAATGGAACCACTGTGTCCAGTGTTCTCAAACTTTCCTCCTCAAGGAGTCTGGAAAATTCAATAAGGCCTGCAATCAAAAAGAAGAGCTGGGCTCCCTGTTTTTTGATGTTAGTTCTTGTACCTTACAACCACCTCAATCAACCGGTGCGGATACTCGTTCTCTTTTAATGTAACGGTTTATTGCAGATTTTGCCCAATAAAAACATTCAGCCGGGCAATGTTCTGTTTCAGCGACGCCATCTCCTCTTCAAGTTCGATCTTTTTCTCGGCAAACTGAATTGCCGCAAGAACAGCCAGCTTTGCTGCTCCAAATGTCGGAGCCTTTTCAGCAAAAAGCCTCATCACCCTGTCAACATCACGGGCAGCTTTTTCTGTCAACTCCCTTCTCTCAGACCTTAGAGGATAACTGTCACCATAAACATTTACATCAATTTTTTCCATCTCATTACGTTACAATGTCTGATTGTTTCTAAGCTCCGTTTCTATTTTCTGCAGAATCAGAACCAACTTCTGTTTCACCTGCCCTTTTTCTGCATAGGCAAACACTCCATCAAGCACGCCGCCAGCGTCAATACCGGTGGAACCGACTGTTCCTGGCAACTTGAAAGACCTGAGAATATTCTGAAGACTTGAAAGTTCAGAACGCAATACATCATTCTCTTTCCGGCAGTCAGTCAACTGGACAATGAGCAGTTCAATATTTTTTTCAAGAAGGTTGACGTCAACCTTAATGTTTTGCCCGTCAAAATCTTGCATAGAACAAAGAGGATCAGACTTGTCGAATCACCGCACCAAGTTTACTTTCGGCATCACTGCCGACTTTCGAAAGAATATCGCTGATTCTCTCTTCCTGTAATGTTCCCTTATGATCGACAATTTCAAGAGAAAGTGCTACACTGCGCTCTCCTCCATCCTCGCGGGTGCGCTCGAAAAGGTCAAAAACCGAGACACCCCTGATCAACGAGTCACTTGAACGTACAAGCTCTACCAGTGACTGAACGGTAACATCCGGCGGCAAAATAAGCGATATATCCCTCTGAACAACTGGAAATCTGGACGGCGGGTCATAAGTGACATCTGAATTGAAACAGCATTCCAGAACTGCCATATCAATTTCCGCTACATAAACATCCTGAGCGATATCAAATTTCTTTAACAGGTCATCAGCAACCTGCTGAACCGCCCCCACTCTGAATGAGCGGGTACTTCCTTTTTCTGTCAACTCCACGTCAATGCCGACAGCATTTTTATTATAAAGATTCACTGCTGATTTATCAAGCAAATTCAGCTTTTCAAGAAGCATCTCGACAGAGCCCATGAGATCGTAAAAATCAACCTTTTCGGACGACTGATTCCAGATTCTTGGAAAACGGCTACCCGTCAACGCTATAACAAGATACTCCTGCTCCTTGTAGCCGTTGAGCCGCGACTCACCACAACGTTCACTCTCTGGATTGCTCTGAAATCCCCTGGCAACCTCAAAGAGTCTCTGATCCCGATTGCCATGCCGGATATTATGGCTGATAACCTTTAGAAATCCGGGCACCAGACCTGGCCGGAGAACCTCAAGTCCTTCACTGATAGGATTAAGCACTCCAACAAGTCGGTCGCTGAACAATCCTGCATCCTCTCTTTTCATGAGTGGATTGGTCAGAATTTCCCTGAAATTCAAACCAACAAGCAGTGAGCGGAGGAAGTCGGGAAAAAATTCCGGATGTTTGCGCGACTGCGGATAGATGGTCGCCATCTGTGATGAGGGCTGAATGTTGTCGTAACCATAGAGGCGGACAACCTCTTCGACAAGATCAATCTCTTCAGAAACATCAACCCTGAAGGATGGCACTTCAATGCTCAGAGACTCCCCGGTCGTTCCTTCTGCTGAAAAGCCTATCCGCTCAAGCATCTCGACCATATCGACCGCACTGATCGAACTGCCGAGCAAGGCATTGACCCGTGATGGACGCAAGGTGACCTTCCGCAATGCAGCAGGCATGGAACCCCGCTCCTGTGCCTCTTCAATACTCCCGCCAGCCAGCTCGAGTATCAGCGCTACGGCACACTCTGACGACCGCCTGACGTTTTGTGGGTCGATACCTCGCTCGTAACGATAGGAGGCGTCTGAGGAAAGCGCTGCTTTTTTTGCAGATTTCCGGATCATTGAGGGATCAAAGTAAGCCGATTCAAGTAAAATGTCTGTTGTGGTATCACTGACGGCTGAATCAATCCCTCCCATGACGCCTGCCAGAGCAACCGGTTTCAGTGCATCGCAAATGACCGGCATTCCGGGTTCAACCCGGATGAGCTGCTGATTGATGGCGGCAAATTCTCCCCGCATGTCGCTCCGTATCACCACCCGTTCTCCGGCAAGTCTGGCAAGATCGAAGGCATGAAGGGGCTGACCAAGCGCATGAAGAATATAGTTGGTAATATCAACGATATTGTTTTTTGGCCTGAGACCAATACTTTCAAGCTTTTTCCGTAACCATTCGGGAGACTGGGCAACGGTTATCCCGCGAATGACCACGCCTGTGTAATATGGGCATGCTGCTTCGTCCAGAACCTCAACCAGATCACCTGACTTTGAAAATGAGACCGGGTGCCGGGAAGGATAGTGGATCTGATCGCGCCCTGCGAGCTCCCTTGCCACACCAAGGTGGGAGAGAACATCGGGCCTGTTTGGCGTAACGGCAATATCAAGTACCACGTCACCGTCAAGGAAACGGGAGAAGGGTTGGCCTATGATACATGATGAATCAAGCTCCATAACTCCGGAATGGTCGTCTGAAAGACCAAGTTCGTCAGCGGCACAAATCATCCCGAAGGAGCGTTCACCACGTATTTTTGATGGTTTGATGGTAATGGTCTGGCCGTCACGAAGCTGAAGTTTCGCCTTTTCGGTTGCTACCGGTACAAGCATCCCTGCTTTAACATTCGGGGCGCCGCAGACAATCTGCAAGGGTTCTTCACGGCCAACATCCACACAGCACAATGTCAATCGTTCTGCATTGGGATGCGGCAGAACTTCAATAATTCTACCGACAACCACGAGGTCGTCAGGGAGAGAGTGCTCCTGAACTTCTTCTACCTCAAGCCCGAGAAATGTCAGTTTTTCAACAAGCGAAGAGGTATCGGAAGAAAAATGAGGCAGAAAATCTTTGAGCCAACTGACAGATATTTTCATAGGAGAGATCTGCTTTCATGAACAAAAAAAGCTCTGTACCGGCAACGAACAGAGCTTTATTGAGTGACCCCAACGGGATTCGAACCCGTGCTACCACCTTGAAAGGGTGATGACCTAACCACTAGTCGATGGGGCCTTCTATGGGTGAATGAGGGGACTCGAACCCCCGGCCTCCAGGGCCACAACCTGGCGCTCTAACCAACTGAGCTACAATCACCGTCTACAATCATACGGACTTTTTATTCGTGCGCCCGACTGGACTCGAACCAGTAACCCTCAGCTTAGAAGGCTGATGCTCTATCCATTGAGCTACGGGCACCGCTTCAATCTTGAGAACCTTTACTTGTCGGGGTGCCGAGACTCGAACTCGGGACCTCCTGCTCCCAAAGCAGGCACGCTACCAACTGCGCCACACCCCGATCATTAAGGGAAGGCCCAATATAGCATAAGAACATTGATTACAAAAAATAAAATTTTTCTTAACCACACTATAAATTGTGCCCGAAAAAATTTGCAATAAGCTGCCTGAGCTCCTCATGATAAACCATTTCAACAGCCTCAGCCGGAGTAACAAGCTTGCGGCGACGGTCGTGCATCTCATCCCACTCATCAAGCATGGTTTCAATGAAAAGCGGATAGACCTGAACCGAAAAGTGTTTCCCGAACTTGCGGTATCGGAACTGACCGGCTTTTTTGTAATGAACAACTCCTATCAAGCCAGCTTCCTCGTAAGCCTCTTTAGCTGCAGAATCTGCAGGAGATAATCCTTTTTCGACATATCCCTTGGGAATGATCCAGCGCTCGGATTTTCTGGAAGTAATAAGGACGAGCCTATTGTCAAGTACCGGGATAACCCCCGACTGCCTGAATACTCCCTTTAGCCGTTCCGCCATAACATAACATCAATTTTATCGAGCTCTTTTGATTTCAACAGTGTAGAAATATGAATTCCGTGCGCGCAAAATACAACTGATTTCTTTATTTAGCAGCAATCTGCCACCAGTTAAGCCAAATATTTTTTATACTGTCTTTTTGATAAATGTAAGAATAACAGCATATAGTGTGTGTGTTATAACCAAAAACCATTGAGAAAACATGAAAGCAATTATTCCTGTTGCGGGTGTCGGTACCCGTTTACGCCCACATACTTTTTCACAGCCGAAAGTATTGCTTAATGTGGCAGGGAAACCGATTATCGGCCACATTATGGACAAGCTTATCGCAGCAGGTATCGATGAAGCCATCGTCATTGTGGGCTATCTTGGCAACATGGTTGAAGAATGGCTGCGAAAACATTACACGATCAAATTCACCTTTGTTCAGCAAACGGATCTTCTCGGACTTGCCCATGCTATCTGGATGTGCAAACCCAACATTATTGACAATGAGCCGCTTTTCATCATTCTCGGCGACACCATTTTTGACGTAGATCTTGAGACGGTACTGAAAAGTCCATTTTCAACATTGGGAGTAAAAGAGGTCGATGACCCGAGACGATTCGGAGTAGCTGTAACTGATGGCAATAAAATCCTGAAACTGGTGGAAAAGCCAGATACTCCTGTCAGTAACCTTGCTATTGTCGGCCTCTATTTTCTCCGTCAGTCAAGATCGCTCTTTACCACCATTGACCATCTGATCGACAACAATATAAAAACAAAGGGAGAGTACCAGCTCACCGATGCACTCCAGCTCTTGATCGAAGGGGGGGAGACATTTACCACTTTTCCGGTCAGCGGCTGGTATGACTGCGGCAAACCTGATACTCTCCTCTCAACCAATAAAATTCTTCTTCAGGACAATACCACGACAAAAGAGTACCCGGGCTGCATTATTGTTGATCCAGTTTTTATCGCCGATAATGCCATCATTAAAAACGCCATTATTGGTCCAAATGCCACGATAGGCGAAAATTCTAAAATTACGGATGCTATTGTCCGGGATTCCATTATCGGCAGCGAATCCAGGGTTATCCATATCATGCTTAATCACTCCATCATAGGGAGCAATGCCAGCATTACCGGAAATCCTCATGAAATCAGTGTCGGCGATTATTCTGAAATTCAAGTGGGATAAGAGAATTTTTGCATAGAAGAAAGCGAATGTTTACATTTTGACTTTATTTTTCATCGGCATCCCCATTACCTATGGACACGGTGCCGCAAGCTCCCGGAAAGCGTTATTTTTCCGGGCTTGCCGGAGAAGTTTTTTCCGTGTCCAGTCATTTCCCTGTGAAATCCTCTCACTGAAAATCTCTCCTCAGGGTCAATTTTTCCTGTTCTTGTTGTTATTGTTATTCGTTTAACCAAAACCTTATTGAAAATATGTCACAGAAAAGGTATTTCTTTACATCAGAATCTGTATCAGAAGGTCACCCGGACAAGGTTGCCGATCAGATTTCCGATGCTGTTCTCGATGATTTTCTTCGCCAGGACTCCAATTCACGTGTTGCCTGCGAAACTTTTGTAACGACTGGCCAGGTGATTGTGGGTGGTGAAGTTACAACTAAAGGAATTGTTGATATCCAGACCATTGCCCGCAAGGTGGTGACCGAAATCGGCTACACCAAGGGTGAGTATATGTTTGAAGCCAACTCATGCGGCGTTCTTTCAGCGCTCCACAGTCAGTCTCCCGATATCAATCGCGGTGTTGACAGGAAAGAAGAGATTGCTGACGAGTTTGACCGTGTCGGCGCAGGTGATCAGGGTATGATGTTCGGTTATGCCTGCACAGAAACCCCTGAGCTGATGCCTGCTGCAATCCAGTTTGCCCAGCAGCTTGTCAAGAAACTTGCAGAAATCCGCAAGGAGGGCAAAATCATGACTTACCTCCGTCCTGATGCGAAGAGCCAGGTTACCCTTGAATATGAAAACGAAACCGTCAAGCGTGTTGATGCTGTTGTTGTTTCAACCCAGCACGATCCGGAACCGGAAGGCGTCAGCGAAGCTGCATGGCAGGAAGTCATTAAAAATGACATCATCAATAATGTTGTCAAGGTTGTCATTCCGGCATCCCTGATCGACGAAAACACCAAGTTTCATATCAACCCGACTGGACGCTTTGTTATCGGCGGACCACACGGTGATACCGGCCTGACCGGCCGGAAGATCATTGTTGATACATACGGCGGTGCGGCGCCTCACGGCGGCGGTGCCTTCAGCGGCAAGGATCCTTCAAAGGTTGACCGCAGTGCCGCTTATGCAGCACGCCACGTTGCCAAAAACATTGTTGCCGCCGGACTGGCTGACAAATGCACCGTTCAGGTCTCTTATGCCATCGGTGTTGCACGCCCGGTCTCTATCTATATCAATACGCATGATACTGCAAAACAAGGCTTTGATGATGCCCAGATCCAGGAAAAGGCTGAAGTGATTTTCGATCTTCGTCCTGCGGCCATCATCAAACGGTTCAGCCTCGACAAACCTCAGGGATGGAGCTATCAGCAGACTGCTGCCTACGGTCATTTCGGCCGCGATATCTTCCCTTGGGAAAAAACCGAAAAGGTTGCAGAGCTGAAAAAAGCTTTCAATCTGGCCTGAGCAATATCAACGTCTTAAAACAAGAAACACTCCTATGACAACAGTCGCGAAGGCACTTGATTATAAAGTAGCTGATATCTCTCTTGCTGAATGGGGACGGAAGGAAATTGATGTCGCTGAAAAAGAGATGCCGGGCCTTATGGCTACCAGGCGGAAGTACGCAGGCAAATATCCGCTGAAAGGCGCCCGTATTTCCGGTTCCCTGCACATGACCATCCAGACCGCCGTGCTGATCGAAACCCTTGTGGAGCTCGGCGCAGAAGTGCGCTGGGCAAGCTGCAACATTTTCTCTACCCAGGATCATGCAGCAGCCGCCATCGCGGAAAGCGGTGTACCAGTCTTTGCCTGGAAAGGCGAAACGCTTGAAGAGTACTGGTGGTGTACCCGCCAGATCCTTGAATTTGAAGGCGGAAAGGGGCCAAACCTGATTGTCGATGACGGCGGTGATGCAACATTGATGATCATTCTCGGTTACAAAATCGAGAACAATCCGGAAATGCTTGAAAAAGTTCCGGGAAATGCTGAGGAAAAAGCACTCTACCAGCAGCTCAGGGAGGTCTTCGAAGAGGACAACCAGCGCTGGCACAAGGTTGCTGCTGAGATGAAGGGCGTTTCGGAAGAGACCACTACCGGCGTCCACCGCCTCTACCAGATGATGGAAAAAGGTGAACTGCTCTTCCCTGCTATCAACGTCAACGACTCGGTCACCAAGTCGAAATTTGACAATCTCTACGGATGCCGTGAGTCACTGGCAGACGGTATCAAACGGGCAACTGACGTCATGGTTGCCGGGAAGGTTGTTGTTGTGCTTGGCTATGGCGATGTGGGCAAGGGCTCAGCCCGCTCAATGCGTGCTTATGGTGCAAGGGTAATCGTTACGGAAATTGATCCGATCTGCGCCTTGCAGGCAGCCATGGAGGGCTACGAAGTCTCCACAATGGATGAAGCGGTCAAGGAAGGAAACATTTTTGTCACCACTACTGGCAACAAGGATGTCATTACCCTTGAACACATGAAACAGATGAAGGATGAAGCTATTGTGTGCAACATCGGCCACTTCGACAACGAAATCCAGGTTGAGCAGCTTTATGCTTATGCCGGTGCGAAAAGGCTCAATATCAAGCCTCAGGTGGACAAGTACACCTTTGAGAATGGCAACTGCATCTATCTGCTTGCAGAGGGACGCCTTGTCAATCTTGGATGTGCAACCGGTCACCCTTCGTTTGTGATGAGTAACTCGTTTACCAACCAGACGCTTGCTCAAATCGAGCTCTGGACCAAAGAGTATGCCATTGATGTCTATCGGCTGCCGAAAGAGCTTGATGAAGAGGTTGCAAGACTGCACCTTGAACAGCTCGGAGTAAAACTTACCCGGCTTACCGATGAACAGGCTGAGTATATCGGCGTACCTCTTGATGGACCGTACAAACCCGACCATTATCGCTATTGAGGGCTCATGGCAAACGCTTATAAACAAAAAAGCAACCTCTGGAGGTTGCTTTTTTGTTTTGCGGTGCTGGGGCGGCAGGATTCGAACCTGCGGATGTCGGCTCCAAAGGCCGATGCCTTACCACTTGGCGACGCCCCATTGCTGCAATCTTTAAATCATGATCGGCTTTTAATATACGCACAATATGAGAAAATAAAAACAGCTTGAGTATAACGAGCTTACCCAGGAGCGCTGGTACCTCGAACCCCCTCTTCTCTGGGAGCGCCGAGCTGGAGCTCGGCTTCTTCTGCATTTTGTTGCCGAGCTGGAGTTCGGCGCTCCCAGGTTACCGCGTTTTAGCGTATCTTTCGTTCAGTGAACCAGCTTTACCGCCTGTTGACAACATAATTTGAATATAATTGATGACAAAAATCAAGATCTGCGGTATAACCCGCCTTCAGGATGCTCTCGATGCCGCTCATGCTGGCGCCGACGCCCTCGGCTTTAATTTCAGCAGCCTGAGTCCGCGACTGATTGCACCCGAAAAGGCAAAGGAAATTATTGATAAACTGCCGCCGTTTGTTCAGTCGGCCGGTATCTTCGTGGAACACTCCCCTGAAGAGATCAATGCCATTTGCCGTCTCTGTAACTTGCAGATTGCACAGTTGCATAGCGACCGGTACAGTCCGGAACAGGCGAAATCAATTACAGCGGCAAAGGTTGTTCGAGTGTTTCGCCCTGAAGACAATTTTGCGGTAGAAGAGGTCTTTGAGTTCGCCGCAAAAAGCGGCATCAGGAGTTTCCTCTTTGATGCGTACCGGCCAGACATGGCTGGAGGAACTGGAGAGAGCATCGGAGCGTCACTTGCCGCGCGTATCTTCAACCAAATCAGAAGCTCATGCTATGCCATACTTGCGGGAGGAATGAATGCTGAAAATGTCAGTGAGGCAATCCGCCGTTTTCAGCCATACGGAGTTGATACGGCAAGCGGAGTTGAAAGCGAGCCCGGCATCAAGGATCCTGAAAAAATAGAAGCCTTTATCCGGGCTGTACGCCACACTTCTTAAGTACCGCTATTGGCCTGCACGTGTCCCCAGATAAGTTGCGAGGCCACTTCCGGCAATTCAACCGTAATCAGATGCCCGCATTCGGGAACGCAGACATAGGTACCCTTGTGAGTAAGATTGACTAATTTTTCTGTGTTCTCACAAGTCATGATTGAATCACCCTCTCCGGCGACAAAAAGGATTGGCATATCAACTTTCTTGACCATCTCAGGCACGGAGTCGGTCGTACTGAACGCGGTAATATGCTGAGTCGTCTGCTCAATAGCCTCTGGAGCGCAGAGCCCGAGGCTTTTATATCCGATAAGAATATCATGAAGCATGACGGTATTCTTCGCAAGAACAAGACGGGCAAAGATATAGGCAGGCAGCCACCAGGTCAGTTTTCGTAAAAGGCCATTGAAAACAAAAGTAATTGTATTCGTTGCAAATGCCTGTATGAATTGGCTGTTTGGCAGAAATCCGAAATTGAAAAAAGTCATTGATCGAATAAGGCCGGGATGAGAACAGGCATAATCGAGCGCAACAAAAGGGCCAAAAGAAAATGCGGCAATATGAAATCGTTTAAGCCCGAGATTGACAACCAGATCATTCAGATCATGGGCGAAAAAGTCGATGTGATAATGGTTATTCGGATCGTTTTCTGACCATCCATGTCCGCGCATGTCGTAAGCGATCGTACGAACCCCCTTGTTGTTCAGATATTTGATGACATGGTGCCACCACATCCACCAGCAATCCCAGCCATGAATAAGCACGACGGTCTCGGCGGCATCTTTGGGGCCGGAATCGTGATAATGATGAACAACACCGTTCAACTCTACAAAACAGCTCTTCTCCATTAAAGAAAGTTCATAGGTTGCCCGTTTGGCGGCAGCTCTATCCTCTGATGCCTGAAGATCAAGAAGCTCCTGCCGGTAACTGATAAATTTTTGGGTCGGTTGTGCCATAACACTTGTCAGGTGAAAGGTGAGGAGAGATATGGTCTCTTTATAGCGTTAAATATAAGAAAATTATATCGCACCCGGGAAAAAACAACCATCCGTCAGAAGGTATTTGCATGATTATTTTTGAAAAATCTTTTCACATTCGCGCCGGATAATTTCCTGCTGTTCGAGAATCAGTTCAGGGTCAACGGTAAAGTGATTAAGCAATTGGGAAAAAATCTGGATAGAGGTTTCAAATTTTTCGGTAACCACAACATCGGCTCCTGCTTTGTAGAGTGCTGCGATATTATCAAGAGTTCTTGCTCGTACAATAATAAATGCTTTTCGGTTGATGTCGCGAATCATCGCGATGCTGTTACGGATTGCACCGGTATCTGAAATCCCGAGCACCACGGCACGGGCATGGTCAATGCCGGCGCGAAGGAGCGCTTTTTTTTCTGTGCAATCGCCATAATAGATTGGTTCGCCCCTTCTTCTCATGACTTTAACCATTTCACGGTCGATTTCAAGGACAGAATAGGAGATATTGGTTGCATGGAGCACTGAAGCAACGTTCTGACCGTTGATGCCAAAACCGATAATGGCGGCATGGATCTCCCCTGCACAAATAATGGTACTATCGGGAGGACGAACAGCAACGGAGGGAGACTCCCTGGAAACCAGAGGTATAAACCCGAGTGCCGGCGCAACCTGGTCGGCAAATTTCGGAGCAATAGCTATCATGGCAGGCGTGACGATCATTGTTACAACACTGATGGCAAGCATGGCCTGAAAAACCTCATGATTGATGATGCTGTTCTTCATGCCGCTCTCTGCCAGCACAAAGGAAAATTCCCCAATCTGTGCCAGCGCCATACCAGCCATCATACTTACCCTCATAGAGTTGCCCAGAAAAAGAGAAATCCCGGCAACAAGCAGCCCTTTTACTAACAGCACGAGAAGGGCAATTGAGACAAAAAGAGGCAGATTGATCATCTTGACGTCGAGCAGAAGGCCTACTGATATAAAAAAGATGCTGCTGAACGCCTCACGAAAAGGATCAATCGTCACGCTTATCTGATGACTTTCATCGGTACTGGCGATAACCATACCTGCAACAAAGGAACCGAGTGCGAGCGACAGTCCGGCAAGGGAAGTCAAATACGCTGCACCGAAGCAAATCACAAGGGCTCCTATAACGAGAACCTCTTTGGCATGCAAGGAGGCTATCAGATGCACCATTTTTGGCATAAGAAGTCTGAATCCAATAACAATAGCCGCTGAGAACAGCAAAATAATGCCGATCTTTTTAAAGACAACCTCAAAAGAAGGGACGGCATGGGGACTCAGAAAATTAATGCCGATCATCAAGGGAACAATAGCTATATCCTGGAAAATCAAAATTCCAAGAGCAATGCGGCCATGCGGTAAAGCAAGCTCATCGCGGTCCGCAAGAATTTTAAGGCAGATCGCTGTACTGCTGACCGAAAAGGTGAATCCAAGAAATGCGGCAGAGGAAACAGTAATGCCCTGACCTATGGCGAGCATAAACCACCAGGAAAGAAAACTGATGGCCAGACCGGTAACAAGAATCTGGACGCCGCCGCCGACCAGCACAATTTTTTTAAGTTTTTTGAGGTCATTAACGGAAAACTCAAGGCCTATGGTAAACAAAAGAAGAACGACCCCAAGCTCTGCAAGCGTTGAAACCATTTTCTGATCATAGACCGCACCAATACCTGAAGGTCCAAGGATAATTCCGGTAAAAATCAGCCCGATGACGGGTGGAATTTTTAATTGCTGAAAAATCAGAATAATAGCGACGGCTAATGCCCCGATGAGCACCAGTGCGCCGAGAAAATCAAATTCATGCATAACGAGACCAATTAGTCAGGAAAAGCGGATTTTAGACAGGAGATATTAAGTCAATTTTGAGAATTATTCACCCCTGGAATTATCTATTTGAAAATGATCATGAATTACGTTAAACTTCAAAAGAAATCAGTCAATGGTTGACTGATCCCTATTCAAGTAATTTGTGCGTTGGTTACTTGACGGTATCTCTTTCTACCAATGCATAGATACACTGAGACTAATAATGAATATTTACATTGGCAATTTGGCTTACACCGTTACTGAAGATGATCTTCGTGAAGCCTTTTCCGAATTCGGTCAAGTCGATAGCGCAAGCATCATTAATGACAAATTTTCGGGCCGCTCCAAAGGGTTCGGATTTGTTGACATGCCTAATGAAAGTGAAGCTCGTGAAGCTATCGAATCAATGAATGAAAAGGATTTGAATGGCCGCACGATAAAGGTCAATGAAGCGAAGCCTCGCGAAGAGAGACCCGCGAGAAGAGATCGCTACTGAGCCTTAAGCTTTTCGACTATTTTCCTCTTAAGCCAGACAGAATGCAAGTTCCGTCTGGCTTTTTTAATTCCATTCCCATCACCTGTGTTATGCCTGTACAAGTCATTTATCTTACAGCAGCACTGCTGCTCCTGGCCATATTCCCGTTCAATGATGAATTCTATTCTTTTCTGAAAATTACTGCCGCCGGAACCTTTGCCTGGGGAGCGTACAGGAACTTTGGAAAGAAAAAAGTGCTGCTGCCCCTGGCATACACCCTCTTCACCATACTTTTTAATCCAGTTATTGATATCCACCTTGCAAAAGAGATCTGGATAGTGGCTGACCTGGCAGGCGCAATACTGCTCTTTACAACCAAACAGCATATAGCGCAGTAATGTTCAGTGACTACGCATACCCTCTACCCTACAAACATACAGCCCCTGCGGGGCTGTATATACTGAATTTTCTGAATGAGAATTGTTACACCTGAACAAACACTGAGGCTTTAGCCCCGCAAATCGGGCATGTTTCCGGTGGGTTGCCCAACTCGATATGGCCGCAGACAGGACACAGCCAGACCTCGGTTGCTGTGAGATCCTTTCCGTTACGTACTGATTCAAGTGCTTTTTTATAGAGTTCAGCATGAACCCGTTCCGCTTTGAGTGCATAGGAAAACATCCTTTTTGCCGGATGATCATCGGTTTCAGCCTGTTCCAGCATTGGGGGATACATCTCTGTATGCTCAAAAGTTTCCCCACTGATTGCTGCCTCCAGATTTTCGACAGTTGACCCTATTCCTCCGAGAGCGGCAAAATGCCCGGCTGCATGAATACGCTCAGCTTGCGCAGTTGTACGAAATAACTTTGCCACATTACCAAAACCAGCTTTTTCTGCTTCGTTTGCAAAAGCCAGATATTTCTGGTTAGCCTGACTCTCTCCGGCAAACGCCTCTTTCAGGTTCTCTTTCGTTGTCGTCATATCTGTTTTATCTCCTTTTATTTTATGATGATCTTCAAATTTCATACACCAGAGCAGATTGTTTATCTCCAATGCCTCTCATTGAGCAGGCGTTATGCCTCCTGATTCCAGTAATAGTATATTTTGACGACAAGGTCAGGCATCAATTGCTCCAAACCAATAATATCATCCTCAGACAAGTCGTCGAAATCATCAGTTATTTTAGCGAGAATGAACATTGGCAGAACCAACTGTGCCGTTTCTTCATCCTCCAAAAAAGAGTTCCAGGAACCATGTGTGAGCTCTATACCTACAGAAAATCCAAGTGCCCAGTTTTCAATGGCGATTCTCCTCTCTTCCTCATCACTGTAACCGAATTGCTCATAGAGCGGCACAAAATCTTCAGGGTCTTCATTGAATTGCAGAGCGATGGTGTTCATGTGGCGAACAAGAAGATCGCGTATCGTCTTTTCTTCGGCTTCGGAAGAAAAATATGGTTCCTCACTGTTTTCCTGATCCCAGATATAGGGAATCCAGATGTCAGGCTCAATCACATCGGGTCCGACAATCAAGGCGGTCATATAACCATCAAGCATTTCAACCGGAAACAGGCATTCTTCCGGAGTCGAGTCAGATCCGAGAAAATCGTCAAGTTTTTCAAGCTCTTCATCGGAGAGTCTTTGCTGTTGCTGCTGCGAATCGGATGAGTTCATCATAGTTGACAATTAACAGTGAATAAGAGACTGCGCATAGGGACTTTCGTCAACTTGATGACGTGATCCCAACTATTTTTTACTCAAGATAAGTACCTCGACATAACAAATACCATCAGAAAAAGCGGTTTTACCATTGGAATCAAACTTTTTTTAACAGAACAGAGCGATGAATTGAAAAAATAATGTAAAAAGCCTTATATAAGAAACCCGGGCCCGCCAAGGGCCGCTTGTTCATTTTCCTTTTCAGACGCTCACCATGTTCAAACCAAAGCTTTTCTCTATTTTACCGGAACTCACACCGGACCGGATAATGAAGGATGTCATTGCCGGTGTCATGGTCGGCATTGTAGCCCTCCCGCTTGCCATTGCGTTTGCCATTGCATCGGGGGTTTCTCCTGAAAAAGGGCTTATTACCGCAGTGGTCGGAGGCTTTCTGGTCTCTTTTCTCGGTGGAAGCAGGGTACAGATTGGAGGCCCGACGGGAGCTTTTATTGTTATCCTGTATGGAATTGTCCAGCAATACGGCGTTAACGGCCTGATGCTGGCAACGGTGATGTCAGGCATTATCCTTATGATCATGGGTTTTGCCCAGTTCGGATCACTGATCAAGTTCATTCCCTATCCGGTTATTGTCGGTTTTACCAGCGGGATAGCTGTCATTATTTTCTCCAGCCAGGTCAAGGATTTTCTCGGCCTTGATATTGCTGTTGTTCCAGCAGATTTTATCGGTAAATGGACAGCTTACGCACGCAACATTCCGACCCTTGATCTTTCAAGTCTCATGATCGGCACTATTGCTCTTCTGATTATTGTTTTCTGGCCAAAGGTGTCACGAAAAATTCCCGGTTCTCTTGTTGCCATTATTGTAACAACCCTGATGGTGCGTTACTTGCCGCTTGATGTTGCAACTATTGCATCACGTTTCGGAGAAATCCCCTCCTCGATTCCCGCGCCCTCACTCCCCTCGTTTGATTTTGCAACGATTCAGCACCTTATCATGCCAGCCACAACCATTGCCCTGCTTGGCGCCATTGAAGCGCTGCTGTCGGCTGTTGTGGCCGATGGTATGATCGGCAGCCGGCATAAGTCGAATATGGAGCTGATTGCCCAGGGTGCGGCAAATATTATTACTCCGCTTTTCGGCGGCATCCCCGTGACCGGGGCGATTGCTCGAACTGCTACCAATGTCAAGAACGGCGGAAGAACTCCTGTGGCTGGAATTGTTCACGCTATTACGCTGCTCCTGATCATGCTGCTTTTCGGCAAGTGGGCAAAGCTCATACCAATGCCTGCTCTAGCGGCAATTCTTATTGTTGTTGCCTGGAACATGAGTGAGGTCAAAGTGTTCCGCCAACTTCTGAAAAGCCCGAGGAGTGATGTTATTGTTTTACTGACAACGTTTGGTCTGACGGTAGTATTTGATTTGACGCTTGCCATAGAGATAGGGATGCTGCTCGCGGTTATCCTCTTTATGCAGCGAATGGCGCAGCTCTCCAATGTCGGCGTCATCACCAATGAGCTGACTGACAGAGACGAAGAGGACGATCCGAACACGATTGTGACGCGCAAAGTACCTGCTGGTGTGGAGGTCTTTGAAATAAACGGCCCTTTTTTCTTTGGTGCAGCAAGCAAGTTCAGGGAGGCCATGCATATTGTTGAAAAAGCCCCAAAAATCCGGATTATAAGGATGCGAAGCGTGCTTTCAATTGATGCAACAGGGCTGAATATGATGAGGGAGCTGCTTAAAGACTGCATAAAAACCGATACCAAACTTATTCTTTCAGGGGTTCATGCGCAGCCATTATTTGCCTTGCAGCAGTATGGACTTTACGATGAGATCGGTGAAGAGAATATTTTCGGCAATATTGATGATGCGCTCGACCATGCACGGGAGATACTCGGCCTTGCAAAAACAGGACGTCAAAAGAACTTCATTCCTACCGTACAGCGGGAGATGAAATAACACCGACCGATAACAAGAATTGACGCAGCAACCACTGAACGCCGTAAAGGGAAGGTCATCGGACATGATACATGCCTTCCCTCTACGAAACATCAAGCCTTCATAACGTTTTACTATTGCTCTTTGGTACTATAGGTACGAATGCTTGAAACAGCTTTCATATCATAGTAAGTATTCACACTGACACCATCAGCATCCACCGTAACCCTCAGAAATAGGTCGCTGATAAAAAGAACCGCATCTTCATAGATGCTCCCTTCGTTAATCTGCAGCTTGACTCCTTTCCTGATTTTTCTGGACATTGTTCCATGCAACGGAACTGAAGCATACTCCAGCACCTTTTCCCATGCCTGCAAATTGCTTTCTGCCATTGTTAAGATTTTGTTAATAATTAATGAAAAACCGCAAATAACCCTTATTAAAGAAAATATAATACAAAATTTATATTAATAATTTTATGTTATTAGCAGCTTTTCCTTATTATATACCAGGGACAAAGAATTCAAGAATTTGAATATAAGATCATGGCAAACGTACTCTTTTACGAAAAACCGGGATGCAGGAACAATATCCGACAGAAGGCGATGCTTGAGCTTTCAGGGCATCTTGTTGAAACAGTTGATCTGCTTCAATACTCCTGGTCCAAAGAGGAACTTGATGAATTTCTCGGAGAAAAACCGGTTTCCGAATGCTTTAATCCGGCAGCGCCCGCAATAAAATCAGGCGAAATCAACCCTTTAATATTTACGAAAGAAGAGGCTATCGCCATAATGATCCGGGAGCCGCTGCTTATAAAACGCCCCCTCATGAAAATCGGCAGCCGTTACATTCAGGGATTCGATACCACTGAGCTGAGAAACCTGATAAGCCTCGATGCGGTTCAAGGGGCAGAAGATGTAATAAAATCTTTCAAAATGAGTGACATGGACTCATGCCCTCATAACAACAACAGCAACTTTTCGTGCAAAAATCCGGAGCAATAAACCATGGAAACATTATTTCGTCCACTGGGTAGTGTCTTGCAGCTTCTCGAAGATCTCGGACACGAAGTCACGTATGCTTATGATGATCTTGTTTTTGTCAATGACAATAATTTCTTGCTTCAGTTCGATAACACAGGCCTGGCACTGAACCTCTTTTTCAACCAGAGCTGCACGAAACAAGAGGCCGATAATATTGAGCAAAGTATCATTCCTGCCGGCGACAAGAAGGGACTTTCGATTACCAAAAAAGGGCGGTACAGCATAACCGGACAATCAGATGAAAATCTGCGAATAGAGTTTTTCGACAACTGAAGCGGTTTTACTACATTGCTTTTCAAGGATCGGCATCCCTTGATTCCGGGAGGGAAACTGGCAATGAAAACGATGAAAAGCAATGAAATATTCTGAAGCAAAGCAGGGCAGAGTCTTTGTGATACGGCTTGAAGACGGTGAAATTGTCCACGAAAAACTGGAACAGTTCGTCAAGGATCATGCCGTTGATCGCGCCTCGTTTATTGCTGTCGGTGGGGCTGACAAAGGCAGTCTGCTGGTTGTCGGCCCTGAAGAGGGCCGATCAAATCCTGTGATTCCCATGACTCATGAACTTTATGACGTTCATGAAATAACCGGCACCGGAACTATTTTTCCTGATGACAAAGGAAATCCGATACTCCACGCACACTTCGCCTGCGGCAGGGAGGAGAGCACCGTCACCGGTTGCATTCGCAATGGGGTAAAGGTATGGCAGGTGCTGGAAGTCATCCTGATTGAGCTGCTGGAGAACACGGCAACCCGCCAGTATGACCCCAGGACCGGTTTCAAACTGCTGATACCCTGAAACAGTTTACCGGGTAGCTCTCGGTCTCTCCGACCACCTTTTCGGCGTTGTGTTTACGTACGTTTTCGGTACGGGATGACCTGAATTTCCTCTCCCCTGCTGCTTTGGCGCTTTTACCGGATGATGATCCATGAGTGGAAACGGGTGTTTATCAATAACAGGAATTTTTTTCGAGATCAGTTTTTCAATGTCGCGCAGGTACTCTTTCTCTTCGGCATCACAAAACGACAGTGCGGTTCCTTTTGCCCCGGCTCTTCCCGTACGCCCGATACGATGAACATAGGTCTCGGCAATATTGGGCATTTCAAAATTGATCACATACTCCAGATCATCAACATCAATTCCTCGTGCGGCAATATCGGTCGCCACAAGAACACGCGTTGTTTGTGCCTTGAAATTCTTCAAGGCTCGCTGACGGGCATTTTGTGCCTTGTTGCCATGGATCGCCTCAGCCGTAATATTGTGCTTCTGCAGGACTTTCACTACTTTGTCGGCACCATGCTTGGTCCGGGTAAAAACCAGCGCGGTCTTTATCTTATCATCGTTCAGGAGGTCTACCAGCAAGGCATTTTTATTGCCTTTATCAACGAAATAGATGGATTGATTAATGATTTCTACCGTAGAGGAAACCGGCGTTACCGATACCTTGGACGGGTGATGCAAGATGGTTGCCGCAAGCGTGACAATTTCAGGCGGCATGGTGGCCGAAAAAAAGAGTGACTGCCTTTTTTTCGGAAGCACGGTCAATATTTTTTTCACATCGTGAATAAAGCCCATATCAAGCATCCGGTCCGCTTCATCCAGAACGAGTATTTCGACGTCGCGCAAGTGCAGAAATCCCTGGTTGAGAAGATCGAGCAACCGGCCGGGTGTTGCAACAACAATGTCAACTCCGCGAATCAAGGCGGCAGTCTGCGGGTTCTGATTGACACCGCCGAAAATCACGGTATTGGTCAAGCCGGTATGGCGCCCGTAGGCGTTAAAACTCTCTCCTATCTGAATAGCCAGTTCTCGTGTCGGGGTAACAATCAAGCTCCGTATTTTCCGTTTCCTGTCATAAACTTTATTGGCGCTGAGCAACTGGAGAATTGGAATAGCAAAAGCGGCTGTTTTCCCTGTTCCTGTCTGTGCGCAGCCGAGCAAGTCGGTACCCTGTAAAATAATCGGTATGGCTTCGGCCTGGATGGGGGTTGGAGTCGTATAACCCTCTTCCTGCAGTGACTTTAAAATTGGATCGATGATATTCAGTGACTCAAATTGCATAGTGTCTTCTTAATTTATTGAATTGAACGGTTACTGAGAGTAAGCGTGAAATGTCCCTGAAGTCAAGCAGAGAAACAGGGGAACTATTACAAAGGGGGATGTTTTCTTTGCCAGCCGTAGACTGCGCTCTTGAACGAGGGAAATCAGATTATGCCAATATAACAATTACATCCTCATAATGCAGCATATCCTTTAGAACACGGACTCTCCATAAAAGATTCACGCTTTAGCGGAAACCCAGGCTGGTACATATTTCCAGGCACTCTTCATTTCACGGTTGTGAATCCGCCATAACGGATCGTGCTGGTGAACCAAAGCCCAGAAGGAGCGGGAATGGTTGAGATGAACCGTATGACACAGTTCATGAACCATAATATGGCGGATGAGATATTCCGGCAAAAAAAGCAGTTTGTTGTTCAGTGTTATGACCCGGTTGGACGAGCAACTCCCCCAGCGGGAGTGTTGCAGGCGAACCTTTGCTTCTGCATAGTCGAAATCAAGTGATGCTGCAAGTTGTTCAAATGAAGGCAGCAGAAGCTGCCCCGCACGATGTTTCAACCATGAGAAGAGAAGTTTGCGACAAAGGGCATCATTGGCTACATCTCCGGAAATAAGCAGACTGTTTTTTGAACGCTCCTCAATATCCGCTTCTCCAATGGCAGTTTGAACATACTCCACCTCCCACGCTTCATCAAAATGGGGAAAGGTAACCGTGCAGGGCAAGCCATTATCTGTTGCAGGAAGAGGCTCCTCTCGCTGCGCATCAAGCTGCGCCGCTGTCTTGCGTATCCACAACTCATGACGCAGCAACAAGTCAGGAACATGCTTCCTGTTGAACCCTTCGGGCAACACAACAATCAGACCAGCATGAGGAGTCATCTTCAACCGGGCATGTTTTGCCCTTGCACTGACCTGCACCGTATAGGGGGGAGGAAAGCTATCCTTACTCATCAACCAAGCGCGTTTTGTAAATCTGCCACAAGATCGTCACCATCCTCAATACCTACTGAAAGCCTGATAATGGTATCGGTAATCCCGGCTGCCTCGCGATGCTCTTTATCCATCGACGCATGGCTCATCGATGCCGGATGCTCAATCAGCGACTCCACACCGCCAAGGCTTTCGGCCAGGGCAAAGAGCTTTGTGCCCGTCAGAACCCGGTTGACATCTTCGATAGTGCCATCAAGCTCAAAAGAGACCATGCCGCCAAAACTTTTCTGCTGTTTTCTGGCAAGCTCATACTGGGGATGATTCACCAGACCGGGATAAAAAACCCGTTTCACCTTCGGGTGCTGCTCCAGGAACTGCGCCACCGCCAAGGCATTGCGTTCATGCTCTCTCATGCGAACCACCAGCGTCTTGATGCCGCGCAGCACCAGCCAGCAGTCGAAAGGCTGGGCGCAGGTGCCAAGGGCATTGACCGTAAACTTCAGCTTCGCATCAAGATCCTCACTGTTCGAGAGCACCGCTCCGCCAACCACGTCGGAATGACCGTTCAGGTATTTGGTCGTCGAATGCACCACAATGTCCGCTCCAAGTTCGAAAGGCTTCTGCCCATAAGGAGAGAGAAAGGTGTTGTCAACGATAGTTAAAAGGCCTCGTTCCCTGGCAAGCGCCGACACGGCAGCAACATCAATAAGGTTCAGCAGAGGGTTTGAGGGTGTTTCAACCCAGACAGCTTTCGTCCGCTCATTCACAGAAGGGAGAATGTTTTCCGCCACTTGCATGTTGACAAAATGCACCTTGATACCGAAATGCTCTTCAACCGTCTTCATCAATCTGGAGGTACCGCCATAGCAGTCATCAGTACAGATAATCTCGTCACCCGCATGAAAAATGCTCAGGGTGGAGGTAATCGCCGCCATGCCTGTAGTAACAGCAACTGCTGATGAACACCCTTCAAGAGCACAGAGATTGTCTTCGAGCGCCTTGCGGGTGGGATTGCCGCTTCTGGTGTAGTCAAACCCCCGGTGCTTGCCGATATCCTCAAACACAAAGGTTGAAGACTGGTAAATCGGGGTCATAATAGCGCCGTAAGCCTTGTCGGGGCCTACACCGGCATGAATGGTATCGGTCTGGAAACTCATAACTCTTTCCGTTAGAATATTGAAAAAGATAATACAACAAAAAAACCTCTTCCCTGATGAGCATGGAAGAGGTTTTTAATGGAATTCTGTTCTTGTATGGCGCGTTTTGAGAGCAACTCGCCTGTTTTGAAAAGAGAAACTATTAAAAGCTCTTTTTCACTCATCGTTCTTCTGCTTCACCTAGCGTTCAACAACCAGATGCATAGATCGCAAAAGTAGAATTTGGCACCGTGTTCCCTTTTGACAGGAATCGGTTGTCAAGGCTTCGCAGGGTCTAATCCCTCAGCCTTTCTTGATGACCAGTAATGGATAAAGAACGTTTTAACGATTGTTAATATAGGGCTTCGGGAAGAATAATACAAATGGCTCCGTCATAATTGAACCCCCTGCTTTTTTGCGATTTTATAAATTGGCATATCCTTGACATGGTCATTGACGACCAAATCAACATGCAAATCCAGACTCTCTTCGATAGCCATTTGGCACCGCAATTCTGCCATCAGGTTATTGCGCTGTCTCGTGTCGATATATAAATCCACCTCACCGCCTCGACGTGTATCGTCAGCACGCGAGCCAAACAGCCAAGCCTTCGCGTCATCACCGAAGTTCTGCCGGGTTGCCTCAAGTATGCATTGCTGCTCCGTTTCGCTAAGTCTCATTGAGTTGTTTCCTCGTCCTTTTACCAGTACCAACATAGACAATCTAATGGTATAGGCAAAACAGGGCTGTTTGTCAATCAGGCCATCCAGTTATAGCTGTTTCAGTTAACTCCCGTAATTCAGCCTCTTCTTCATACAGCTCGGCATACAGATTCGCCGATTGTTGAAGCTGTTGGAGTGTCAACTGCTCTTCCATGCGTTGCAATGCAACCTGAACCATTGAACTTTTACCTTTGAATCCAAAGCGTTTATAGTCGTTTAAAAACTCGACCCAAAGCGGCGAGAGAGTGACTTTTGCCTGTTGCATAAAAGTAGCACTATAAGGTCTTGAAATACGACCTGACTTCAGGGTAAAGTATAAAGGACTTGTCTCAATCCTCCAAGTTATACAGCCTCTTTAACTGCTACGCAATAATCAGCAAGCAAAAACTCTGCACCCGACATGCCAACTGGTTGTCCGGAAATTCCGGACAACCAGTTGGCATGTCGGGTGGTGCCCATAAATGGGCTTGGATGGTCTTTTTGCTGAAATTCGGAAATTCCGAATCTATTGATGGTGCTATTTTATCATAAGAAAGAGGATTCGCTTTTTTGCCTTTGACTTCCAGAGACGCCAGATAATCTGAAAAGCGGTAAAAGTTTTGCCGGTTCCGGTAGCCATCACCAGTAAAATGCGGTTCTGGCCCTGCGCAATGGCCTCAATGGTTTTGTTGATGGCCAGAAACTGATAGTAACGGGGGCTCTTGTTGCTCCCGTCGCTGTAGTAGTCCTGCGTAATCAGCTTCTCCTGCTGTCCGGTTATTCCCCGATGCAGTAACCAGCGTTGCCAGAGCTCCTCGGCTGGGGGAAACTCTTCCAGAGAGAGTTCGCGCTCAATCATGCCGTCAGTGGCAATCTTGTTGTGAAAAAGGAATCCATCACCGTTGGAGCTGAAGACAAAGGGCACCGGCATAACCAAGCGCCTGCTGCATGCCATCGCCAAGAGAGTGGTTGTTGTCTTTGGCCTCGATGAGCGCAAGGGGAATATTGGGCTTGTAGAAAAGCACATAATCAACCCGCTTGTGCTGAGCGCGGGTGTGCAGCTTGCCACGAACAATAATGCGCCCCTTTGTCAGCGGAAACTCTTCACGCACCTGGGTCGCAATATCCCATCCAGCCCGATCAAGTGCTGGGGGAATGTATTTGGTACAGATGTCGCGTTCGGTGAGCTGCTTTTTGTTCATGCGTCAGTTGCGTTACTTCAAAGTATTTTAATAAAATACAACATAACCGACGCACAGCACGACAAAATTTGCAAAAAGTAGTGGTTGAGGCTGTTCTAAGCAACAGCCGTTTCCTTGATATCATTAATAAATTTTACACTATCGTAAATGATCCCACTCTGCCAATTTGAAAACCATCGGCAACATTATTACCATCGTACCATGACCCTGAGTTTTCTGCGTTCTCAGGCATAACAGCGAAAATACTGAGCTATATTTTCAATGTTTCCAACCACCTTGTGTCAGTAGTGGATTTACACTTTTGCTTATAAAATCCTGCCAGCTTGAAAACCTTTCTACAGCCTCACTATGGTCAATCAGTACCTGTAACCATTCAGACGGGAGCTCCAACTCATCTCCACATAAAACAACATGATTGACCTTATCAAGCGGCATGCCATGACAAACGATATCCTCTGCGACACAAACCACACGGGCTTGATGAACAACTTTATGACGCAGCAGTACGTGAACAGCCTTCCATGGCCCGGTCGGCGTAATGCATAAAGGCATGTCGTCAATACCTGCTTCACCGTTGCACGTCCATCCAACACCTTTCGAAGATGTCATGCTCTTCAGATAAGTTTTCGCTTGATCCACATCTGATTGCTGCACAACTAAAAGCTGGACAGGAATGCGAGCTGGTATTGTTCCAAGAACAGCAGTACCAACAATCACCGGATCTTGACCGGCTGCAATTATTGCATCCAGACCCGGTGTTGTATTGGCCTCAATCAAGTTACCACCTTCCTGCCATGACTTTTCAATGTCTGTGGTAATGTAGTCGATCCCGACAGTAGTCAAGCCCATGGTTTTGGCAACGGTTTCTGCCATGTGTTTGACATGAGGATGCACTCGCTCAGTAACATCAGTACAAGTGCCGCCCGTTGACAAGTTTGCATTGGATCTCAGTGTGATTGTCCTGCCAAGATGAAGTACTGTATCAAGGTCAACACCTTGTCGCTCCAACTGTTGTTCAAGGATTTGATCTGATTCGACTGGACGTAAATACCCACTTTTCATCATGTTCAATGAACGGGAACAATTGAGAGCAGCGAGAAGCTGAAGAATGGTACTCGTGCCATTCCCTGTTACCGTTGAGGGAGCACGACGAATGGCTGCGAACAGTTTTCCGTCAATAACCATCAATCGATGGTCGTCACCCGGAATAAACTTTTCGACCATTACTGCGTTATTCGTGTAACACCTGGCATGAGCAAAAGCTGCTTCCAGCTCCGATATACTTCTTATACCGGCGGTTACCCCTTTGCCTCCACCACAAAAGAGAGGTTTGACAACACATGGCCAGCCAACCTTTTCGGCTGCTTCGGCAAGTTCACTGACATGGTTTACAAGAAGATGTTCAGGGGTTGAAAAACCGAGAGCCGCAAAGACTGCTTTTCCTGATACTTTTGAAGACTGAAACTGATACCCTAATTGGCCATCAGCGTTAGACATTGATTCAAAAAAGATACGGGAGCGACTACCCCAACCAAACTGCCAATATCTGGTATCTGGTATAAACGGCAAAACCGGAATGTTTTTAACACGTGCAGCCTGCATCAGGATACGTGCTTGATAGTCCGGGTGATGCCTGCGGCAAAGCTGCCAGAGGGAAGCCAAATCTGAGTCTACACCATGTTGATCAAATGTATTGTATTGTCCTGCTTGTATCAAAATCTTCAGAGCAAGGTTCAGGGCAGAGCGGCTAACCTCAGGATGGTGAAAACCAAGCCAGAGACGAGCACCCTCTGGCGTTGCTGTGGCACCTGCATCATACAATAAACCTCTGACTTCGTTGAGCGCTCCTAATGCCCATTGTACGGCTTTTTGAGCCACAATTTCTGCAACCGACTGCCGTTGGAGGTCTGGCGCTCCACTAACCCATTCCGGAAAAATGGTATGCAATCGGAGAGAGCCTTCCTCCAGTATCTTTGTCTCCTCAGACGTATTGTTGGCCAGATCAAGACTTGCAACCAGAACCGGCATTACCGCAAAAGGGTTGGCTCCAAAAAAGGTGGCTTCATGTTTAATATGGATCATGAAACAATATGAGCATTTTTAGAATACAGTGCATGCACTCAATCTATGAAATGAAATAACGAAAAAAGCCCGTCCTTTCGAACGGGCCTCTTGTGGAGATGGCGGGAGTCGATAAACGTTCATTTTAAATTCAGTAAACGCTATAGGCTTTAAAAGTCTACCAAAGAATATACCAAAAGAAACAAACTCACCACCATTCTGTATCTGACGGGTTTGTCTGAAGGCCCCCCCTTTCCATGTCACGAACAAGAAATCAATAAAAATATAATCAATATTCCTGCCTTACATCCTGAACTTATATTGCCCGCTGGGGTCGAAACTCTCAACCAATGTTCACTATGTTCACTCTTTTTAATGATAAACTTTATCTGCCTGAAGGGTGATCTGCCAAGAGCCACTCCATTCCGCAAGCGCTCACCCCCGGCAAAGCCTCAAACGAAGAGAAAATACAAAGCACAACCCTTGAAATCCTGAACCCAGTCACCGAGAAATAATCAATTTGAGTCGATAGCGTTATGAAGCAATTCTCACATTGTGAAATAGTTTCAGACGCACAAGTTTATTGAATGGATACCTGAAGTTTCTTTCCAAGAGCTTCGGCATAATGAAAAAGGGTAGAGAGCCTTATATCCTCTGAATGATTTTCAATACGCGAAATTGCTGATTTTTTTGTGTTCAACTTTCCAGCAAGTTCTTCT
>CAISRC010000001.1 GCA_903887845.1 uncultured Chlorobiaceae bacterium | reverse complement strand
GTACCGACGTTTCTGAGGCAACAATAGAGAGCATTGAGACAATCCAGGGGAGAGTGTGATTTCCGAGGACATAGTCGTTGCTGCTTTTGTTGCTTTTTCCATGCCAAAGCCCGAAGAGTGTATTTCCGACAAGAAAGAGAATAATGATGGCAAGATCAATAGGCTGCATGGAGTCCCACAAATTATAATTCGTAAAGGTGAAAGGCCGATTTTCTGTCAGAGAATTCAGCCTCTTCATGCTCCCATGATGCAAGAATGTCGCTGGTATTGCAATTGTTCAGTATAGCGGTGCGAATGCCGCTGTTTCCTACAAGAAGATCGAATGCCGGAATGGTATCGTTGAATTCGTACACAACACGCAGGAATTGCAGTTGCTCGGGGTAGAGCTCATGGAGAGCCGCAGTCATGGCTACCCCTGTTGCGAATGATCTGAAGCGGGCGTGATCGGTTACCTGCAGCCAGATACCACCAATAACCTCCCCACAGAACTTGTGAAATGTCGGTTTGAACCATACCGGACGAAAGAGAACCCCTTCGAGATGGTAAGAGGCGCACTGTTCAGCAAGGTCATAGGGCTTTATAAAGGGCGCCCCGGAAAGCTGAAACGGGGTTGTCGTCCCCCTTCCTTCAGAGACATTGAGCCCCTCAAACAGGCATTGCCCCGGATACACTTCGGCAGTGGCAAAGGTGGGCATGTTCGGTGATGGAGGAATCCAGGGAAGTTCTGTTTCATGGAACAGCATGGAGCGTTGCCAGCCTTTCATAGTGATGATGCTGAGGTTGACGTCCAGTTTCTTGAAGTCACGATAAAAAAGAGCCAACTCTCCCGCCGTCATTCCGTGGCGTACCGGTACCGGGAAAACGCCGACAAATGAGCTGAATGTTAGGTCGAGAATCGGTCCCTCGACAATGGCTCCTCCCAGCGGATTCGGGCGGTCGAGCACCATGATTTCTATGTCCCTGCCCGAAACAGCTTCCATAAAAAGTGCCAGTGTGTTGATATAGGTGTAGTAACGTGAGCCTACATCCTGAATATCGAAAAGGATAAGGTCAAGATTTTCGAGTACCGCTTTGTCAGGAATGAGTGTTTCCGCTGAATCACCGTAGAGACTAACCATTTCACAGCCAGATTCCGGCTGGTAATCGACAGCTATCTGGTCCTGCTCGGTAGCGAAGAGTCCGTGTTCCGGAGAAAAAATTCTTCGAATATGAAGACCTTGATCTTTCAGCACGTTCCATGAGTATTTCAGATCAGGGGTTACGGATGTTTGATTAACAATCAGTCCGATGTTTCTGTTGTGAATGATATCACTCTTACTGAGCAGGATGTCGAGGCCTGTTGCTACCATCTGTTACTTCCCGTTTGCTTCGAATTTTCCATAACTGTTGTACTGTAGGGGTCGACAACAACATTGACAAGGGTGCTTCCAGCTTTCACCTCTACTCCCGGCAGCAGCACTGAATTCCTGATGGTACAATGTTCTCCGATACGGCAACCCCTTCCGATAACGGAGCTGGCGATTACTGCATCAGGGCTGATGAAGGCTTCCGGCGAGATAGCATGAGGGTACATCCCTATCGCATGGGTCATTTCGGCTGTAAGATCGTTAAGAACAGATGCGGTATTGATATTTGCCTCCCAGTAGCTTTGCATAGTGCCGATATCCATCCATAATCCGTTATGCTGGTAGTAGCCGAGGCCGCCGTTGTCGATAAGTCCTGTAAATCCTGTATCGACAATGCTTGAAAACTCTGCTTTCATAAAACGGAAAATGTCAGGACTGAGAACCGCTGTTCCTGTATAAATGAAGGAGGAGACGAGATTGGTTTGTCGCCGGTTATTGAAATCTTTGACCAAGCCATCCTGAACTCCTATGTAACCGATAGATGAGGCTTCTGGTGTTGCATACAGAGTAAGAGTTCCGGGGCGACCCGATTCCTGGTGATGCCGTATAAGTGCCCTGAAGTCAATATCGGTAATAATATCGCTGTTGACCAGAAGAAACTCATCTTTACCAAGGAGTTTTTCGCATTTTTTCAGCCCACCCCCAGTCCCGAGAATTACTGGCTCGTCCGAAAAGGAGATATCCAGTCCCGGGAGATCGCTCGCTTTGATAAAGTTTTTAATTGCATCGGCATGATAGTGGACGTTGCAGATAATCTCCCGGATTCCTGCCTGCTTCAACAAACATAACGTGTAGAAAAGAGAAGGAATATTGAGAATCGGAATCAGTGGCTTCGGGATATGATCTGTCAAGGGGCGCAGACGGGTGCCAAGGCCTGCGGCAAGGACAAATGCTTTCATGATGCGGCCCCTTCAAGAAGAGGGCGCAAGATTTCGCCCGCAGCCTTCAGTTCGGTTCTTGCTACGATATAATCAGGAATATAGGCGAGTGTCGGCGCAATTGAGTGTTCGAAGGCGTTGTTTTTTTTAACTCTTGTCTGGTAACAGAAGGTACCGATAGCCTTGATATTGCGTTGAAAGGCCATTATATCAAAATAAAAAAGGTATTCGTCAAAACTCATGGTGCTCATATCGCGACTGCGAAGAGCATTATAGTGATATGCCTTCAACTCTTCCGTCAGCAAAGGGTCGAGCTTGATATAAGAATCCTTTATCAGGGAAACCGCATCATATTGCGGCAGACCCATACGAGCATCCTGAAAGTCAATAATCACCGGCTTGTCCTTATACACAAGAATATTGCGGCTGTGAAAATCCCGATGATTCAGTACAAAGTGCCGGGGTTTGACAAGTAGCTCTGCAATGGCTTCAAACTCATGGCGTAATATGCCGATTTGTTGTGGGTCGAAAGCTGATGCAAAGTAGTCAAGCAGGCCGTGTTCAATAAAAAAATCAAACTCAAACATGAGTTTTTCCTGGTCAAAACTTCTGCCGAACGGGATATCAGTGCTTGCGTTTCCTCCAATAGCCTGGAGTTGAATGAGGATATCGATGATCTCCCGATACCGGGCGGGGATGGTCTGTGCTGTTGGTGACCTGAAGAGGTTCTGCAGGAGCAGATCTCCGCAATCCTCAAGAAGCAGGGTGCCTGTTGCGGCATTAATGGCCTTGACAGCAGGAACAGGAATAGCATGCCTCGACAAGAGTTCGTGCATGAGCAGAAACGGGTAGTCAATCGCTGCTGATGCTTCAAATGCTGGATCATAACAGGCAATAGAGCTACTGTTTGTACCGATAACCCTGAAATATTGTCGGCTTGAAGCATCGCCCTGTATTTTTGTAATGGAGAGGGACTGGCCGCAAGATGTATTGAAAAGAGCGATGATATTTTCCTTGATGGTCATACGGCAACGTTCTGTCGGTGTCGTTTCAATCGATATAAAAACAAAAGCCTGGAAAATATAAGTAAAAAAAAAGCACCCTATACGTTGTGTATAAGGTGCTTTTTAAAAAAACTCAGCACTTACTTTTTCGGTGCTATAGCAGAAGAGATGTTCTGCAAAATCTGGTTAAGGGTGCCGAGTACATTGCCGACAAGCTCTGTGGCGGTTTTTCCAAGAGGCTCCGCAAGCTGCACTGCTGATTTGAGTCCGCTGTTCAGAAGTTCAACCTGCTGCTGGGCAAGTTTTCCAATGGTATCAAGAAGATTGCTGATAGCGCCTGATACGTCGCTGCTGGTTCCGTTTGACATAGGTTCTATTGTTTTGGGGTTAATTGGAAAATATTTGTTTTAAAATGGATACAGATTTTTTATGCATTTTATAATAAGTTAAGACATTTTCAACTGCAGAGCAAATAGAAAAATAAGTGTATAAGACCTTTACCCTGCATGAAGTGATTTGTGTTTCACTTGTCGGCGTATTGATATTCGTTTTTTGCGCAATGTTTTGTAATCCTTTTCTAAAAAAATAATAAAATTTTTTATAAAAAGTATGATGGATTTGACGTATTGCATGGAATTGGCTTTTCGGGAGGCGATCAAGGCTTTTGAACGAAAGGAGGTTCCTGTGGGGGCTGTTGTGCTCGATAGCAGTGGCCATGTTATCGGCAGGGGGTATAACCAGGTGGAAGCGCTTTGCGATGCTACAGCTCATGCTGAGATGATTGCTTTGACTTCGGCCATGGCAACAATCGGCAGCAAGTATCTCAACGATTGTACCCTTGCCGTTACCCTTGAGCCATGTCCGATGTGTGCGGGCGCCATCGTCAATGCAAAAGTTGGAAAAGTTATTTTCGGTGCTTACGATCCCAAAATGGGGGCATCAGGAACGGTGATGAATGTGACGGGGTGTCAGCAGCTCAATCATCAGCCGGAAGTTTTCGGCGGAATCATGGAGAACAAATGCCAGAATCTGTTAAAGGATTTTTTCCGGGAACTCCGCCAGAAGAATTGATAATAGATAATTGAATTTATCCATTGTCTTTAAGAATATGCTTCAGCGAACTCGCTAAATGTGAAACAATATCCTGGGCCATGCCACTCCCTGTCGAAGGAGGCTGGATGGTATCAAGGCTTTCGATACCGGCTTTTTTTACTGCGTTGCTGATGGTGAGCGACAAAATCGGGTTACACTCCCGAATTATCTCTTTCAGCATGAATGAAGCCTCAAACTTGCTTTGCTGAATGACCTCTTTCTTTTCTTCTTCAGTCGTGATCTGGCAGTGGCGTGTCGCGATAATACCGGCAAGACAGGTGAGGTAGGTATTTGTAGAGCCTGCCAGAAAAAGGTTGAGAAAAAAAGGAGTCAGCAGGTTCCCGCCCGGCAGCAGTGACGAGAGGGTATTGCTGAACGAGGATTGAATAATAGGCTTGATATGTTCCGGAATGTCCTCTTTTTTAAAGTCTGAAAGCGGCAGACAATTGTAGACGGAACGAACAAGATTTATGAATTCCCTGAGATGCTGTTTGCGGTTGTGTATGCAGTAAACATTCCATAACACCTTGAAGTTATTGAGAATGGATGTGGTTGTTCCATAAGAGGTGTTCTGGGCAAAAGCTCCCACAAAAAAGTTTTTTGTGGCAATCTGTCGGGTCATGTTGAGCGAGTCAACATCGAGAAGCTTGAGGTTGGTACGCAGCCATCGCTGATCTTTTTGACTTTTTGATGGATCCGGGTGCATGGGGTGAACCGGAAGCCGGCTGGCAAGATAACTCACATAAGCCGCCATAAGCTTTGAATTTTCATCTTCAGGCAGCGCCGGGGTTTTCGGAACAGAAAAAAGATTGAACCCGGAAAAAAGGGCGAAGAGTATTATGATTGTGCTGAACAAAAGAAACAGTGCTCCAGCGTACGGGTGTAGAGAATGGAGAAGTTCAGCAGCCGCACTTAACTGGTTAACGACTAAAACAACCAATATCAGAATGACTGCGACAAGTACGCTATAAACAAATACGGTTGCTTTTCGTTTCATGTAGTTTCTGGTTCCGGGAGCCTGATGGTGTGGTCGCTGCTGAATTGATAGTCACGGAAAATATCCTCGGCTTTTGGTAGCTGCCATTGCCCGTTTGCAAGACGGTTTGTTGTCTCCTTCAGGCGATAGGTTGTATGACCGCATGTCCAGCAGTCGTAATTGGCCATTCCGGTACAGAGGCAGGTCTTCTCTTTTACAGCAAGCGGCTCTCCCGATTTTCTCTCTGCAAGAGCGGCATAATAAGCATCAATATAGGTACATTTTCCGCCGTTTTCAAGCAGGTAGCCAAGTCCCTCACAATTCGGTTTTATAGCATAGCGAAGGGTGGGTGATTCGGTAAGCATCCGCATGGGATAGCCTGTGGTTGAGGCCATATTGACGACGATATCTTCCTCTCTGGCGTTGATATAGTGCTGTTTGACACTGGCAGGAAGACCAGCCTCCCTGCTGATGGTAAAGCGGGTTGCAACCTGCACACCCGCCGCTCCCATGCGAAGATAGTCAACGGCATCAGTACCGGTAAAAATGCCGCCTGCCGGAATGACCGGAATGTTCAGCGCCTCTTTTTTCAGAAAAGCGAGTACTTCGGTAAAAATTGTTTTAAG
This sequence comes from uncultured Chlorobiaceae bacterium, assembly GCA_903887845.1. Taxonomy (GTDB): domain Bacteria; phylum Bacteroidota; class Chlorobiia; order Chlorobiales; family Chlorobiaceae; genus Chlorobium. Next base: position 16,838 of record CAISRC010000001.1, on the reverse strand, counting down.
ATCGAACGTGTGCCAGTCTTCTGGTCCGAAACCGAGGTGACCACCGGCAAGCGGACCTTCAACAATGATATAATCAGGCAATCTGTTCAGTCGTGTAGCGCGTTTCAGGAAGATGGAAAGTGCTCTGACTGAAGAGATGATAATGCCTATTTTCACATCACGAAACCGTGGGTGATCCTGAATAAGATCAAGAGTACGGAGATTGAGCCCGGCAGCAAGAGTCAAACCGTCAATGCCAGCATCCATTGCTGCGGTAAGCCTGATCTTCAGCGTCGGTACGCTGTTGTTCATGGTCAATTTTTCCATGCAGTTCAGAAAAATAGCCCCGTTTCCCGTCTTCTGGGAGATAGTGTACTCAATATACTTTTTTTGTGCTTCAGCAAGCTCTTCAAGATCAAACAATACTGCGGATTTATCAGGATTGTTGTGGTATTGGAGGTATTTTTTTCTTTTCCGGCTTACATAGGTCGTGTTTAATATCCTGTCGCAGACATAGGTGACCAATGCATCGGAAATGTGGCCTATTCCTCCGAGTTTTTCAGCCGCAAGAGCGAGTTCGGTTGTTGAAATATTCACACCCATGCCGCCAATAATGATGGGGACGTATTCTTTTGCACCCAACTGTAACCTGAAATTGTCTACGTTCATTGTTGTTTTTATCAGTATAAGAGCATTTACAGATCATCATTACCACTGAGAACAGGGGGGAAGGGTATACTCCTGGCTGCCCGCATCCTGCGCCAAAAATTACCTAAGATATCATATTTCAATTTATAAATCTACAGACAATTCTTGGAAAAACCCCTCCTTTTTAACTATTCGCTGACTTATGAAGTAAACTTTTGTGCTCTTGAGTGGATGAAGTTTGAGAAAAGATGCAGAGAATATTAAATTGAGGGCCAAACGACGGGGAAGGAAAAATTTTCTGATTAAATAAATATCCTGAAAATGGGGACGGCATTATGATAAAACTTGTCTTATTACGGCATGGAGAGAGTCAGTGGAATCGTGAGAACCGCTTTACTGGATGGTATGATATAGATCTGACCGAGCAGGGCAGAAAAGAGGCCTCAAACGCAGGCAAATTGCTTCGCGAGGGAGGATTTGTATTTGATGTGGCCTACACCTCTGTTCTGAAAAGAGCTATCAGAACGCTCTGGAGTGTTCTTGATGAAATGGATCTGATGTGGATTCCTGTGTTCAAAAGCTGGAGACTTAATGAGCGCCATTATGGTGCACTGCAGGGACTCAACAAGTCAGAGACCTCTCAGAAGTATGGTGAGGAGCAGGTACTGGTCTGGCGGAGAAGTTATGATACCCCGCCTCCTGCATTGGAGAAGGGCGATGAACGCTATCCTGGTTCTGAGCCCCGTTATGCCGATCTGAAAAAAGAGGAGATACCTCTGAGTGAATGCCTGAAGGATACAGTGGAGCGTTTTTTACCAATATGGCACGAGACTATAGCTCCTGAAATTCGTAAAGGAAAGAAGGTTATCATTGCCGCTCATGGAAACTCTCTGCGTGCGCTGGTCAAGTACCTCGACAACATCTCTGAGGACGATATTGTCGGTGTGAATATTCCTACAGGTATTCCGTTGGTTTATGAGCTTGATGATGACCTTAAAGCGCTGAAAAGCTATTATCTCGGTGATCAGGAAGCCTTGAAAAAGGCGGTTGATGCTGTTGCCAGCCAGGGGAAAGCATAGTTTGCCGGGTATTTTTGATTTAGGGTATATTGCTGAAAAACATTTATACTCTGCGTCAGTATTCGCCGGTTGCTTTTTTTTTGAAACTGTTTGAAAAGTTGTGCCTGAAAATATGAACGTTAAGTTAAATACGGGACTCTATGATCCTCAGTTTGAGCATGATGCTTGCGGTGTAGGGTTTGTTGCCCATATCAAAGGCGTCAAGTCCCATGATATTGTAGAGCAGGGGTTACGAATCAATGAAAACCTGAAACATCGCGGAGCAAGCGGATGTGAAAAAAATACCGGTGACGGAGCAGGTATTCTTCTTCAGGTTCCTGACAAGTTTCTGCGCAGGGTCTGTGCTGAAATTAATGTCGATCTTCCCCTTGACAACCGGTACGGTGTGGGGATGCTCTTTCTGCCGCCGGATATATCCCAGAGACGTGCTATTGAGGATATTTGCCGTCAGATGATCCAGGCTGAGGGGCAGAAGTTTCTCGGGTTCAGAAAAGTTCCGACTTGCAATGATTCGCTTGGCGAAACCGCACTGTCCCAGGAGCCGGTAGTCAAACAACTTTTTGTGGGATGGGGAAAGGATACTGTTTCGGAGCTCGAATTTGAACGCAAGCTCTATATCATCCGTCGTCGCATCACCAAAAGGGTTAAATATACCGCAGGTCTTCTTGGCAGCAGCTATTTCTATATTTCAAGCTTTTCCGGCAGAACTATTGTCTATAAAGGCATGCTTCTTCCAGAGCAGGTCGGGCTCTTTTATCCTGAACTGCACGACACTGATATGGAAAGTGCCATTGCCATGGTGCACTCCCGTTTCAGTACGAATACTTTTCCGAGCTGGGACAGGGCGCATCCCTATCGCTTTTTGAGCCATAATGGAGAGATCAATACGCTTAAGGGCAACGTCAACTGGATGAAAGCGAGGGAGAAAAATATTGAATCGAAGGTGTTTGGCAATGCGCTTGAAAATATCAAACCGGTAATCCTGGAAGATGGCAGTGATTCGGCTATCCTCGACAATGCCTTTGAGTTTCTTGTGCTTTCAGGTCGATCAATGGCTCATGCAGCTATGATGATTATTCCGGAACCATGGTCAGGCAATGATGCGATTTCCGCAGAGAAAAAAGCGTTCTACGAGTATCACAGTTGCCTTATGGAGCCATGGGACGGCCCGGCGTCTGTAACTTTTACGGATGGCGTGCAGATTGGCGCTGTTCTTGACCGTAATGGACTTCGTCCTTCGCGGTATTACATTACCAAAGACGACCTTGTCATCATGGCTTCCGAGGTCGGCGTGCTTGATATTGCGCCGGAACGGATTCTCAAAAAAGACCGTCTGCAGCCGGGTCGCATGTTCCTGGTCGATACTGCCCAGGGGCGCATTATTTCCGATGAAGAGATCAAGCAAACCATTGCCGCTGAACAACCTTATGGCGAATGGATTGAGCGAAATATTATTGATCTGGAGGCGTTGGCCGATCATCCCCAGATGAAAAATCCTGATGAAGACAAGTACAGTCTGACTGCCCGTCAGAAGGTGTTTGGCTATACACAGGAAGATATAAGTCTTCAGATAAAAATTATGAGCGAAAAAGGGGTGGAGCTGGTCGGTTCGATGGGCAATGACACTCCTCTTGCGGCCTTTTCCAACAAACCGAAGCTGCTCTACGATTATTTCAAGCAGCTTTTTGCCCAGGTGACCAATCCTCCGATTGATTCGCTCCGTGAGGAGCTTATAACCTCCACCACCGTCATGCTTGGAACGGAAGGAGAGTTGCTGGAGCCCTCAGAGGTAAATTGTCGCCGCATTCGCTTGCCGCATCCGGTATTGACGAACCAGGCTCTTGAAAAGATTCGCGGAATTGACAAGCCCGGTTTCAGAGCGGTTACTCTGCCTATATTTTATGACGTAGCCCAGGGCGGCAAGGGCATTGAAGTTGCTATGCAGGATCTTTATCGCCATGCCGAACAGGCGGCGAGCAAAGGCGTCAATATCATTATTCTTTCCGACAAGGGAGAACTTGAGAGTGACCGCGCCCCTATTCCAGCCCTGCTTGCTGTTTCAGGACTGCACAATTTCCTCATCAATGCCGGCATAAGAACAAAGGTCGGTCTGGTGCTTGAATCTGCCGAGCCGAGAACGGTACACCATTTTGCCATGCTCATCAGTTATGGTGTTGGTGCCGTGAACCCCTATATGGCGTTTGAAACTATCCGTTCGCTGGTTTCTTCGGGCCGCATTAAACTGGATGAAAAGATTGCCGTCAAGAACTATGTCAAGGCCGCAGTCAAAGGTGTGGTGAAGACCATGGCTAAAATGGGGATTTCAACCATCCAAAGTTATCGCGGAGCTCAAATTTTTGAGGCAGTTGGCCTTAATACCCAGCTTGTTGATGCCTATTTCACCCGAACACCAACCCGTATTGAAGGTATTGGTCTTGATGTTGTTGCTGAAGAGGTGCACAGACGCCACGAAACGGTTTTTCCGCCTACGGGCAATAAGGTTGATCGTGGTCTTGATGCCGGCGGTGAACGCAAATGGCGTTATAACGGTGAATACCATCTTTTCAGTCCTGAAGCGATCCACTTATTGCAGCACTCCTGCAGAACAGCAAATTATGTTCTGTTTAAAAAATACGAAAACCTTATTGATGACCAGAGTGAGCATCTTTGCACTATCCGTGGCTTGATGGATATCAGGTTCAGCGATCGTGCGGTGCCGATTGAGGAGGTTGAACCTGTTGAAGCAATCCTGAAACGGTTCAAGACCGGTGCCATGTCCTATGGTTCTATCAGCCAGGAGGCTCATGAAACTCTCGCTATTGCCATGAACAGGCTTGGGGGAAGGAGTAACACCGGTGAAGGCGGCGAAGATCCGGCGCGCTTCATCAAGGACGCCAATGGTGATTCAAGAATGTCGGCAATTAAGCAGGTTGCATCAGGAAGGTTCGGTGTTACCAGCGAATATCTTGCCAGTGCCAATGAGATACAGATCAAAATGGCGCAGGGGGCAAAACCTGGAGAAGGTGGACAGCTTCCCGGTTCGAAAGTCTATCCGTGGGTTGCAAAAGTGCGTCATTCAACCCCTGGTGTCGGTCTTATTTCCCCCCCGCCGCATCACGACATCTATTCGATTGAAGATCTGGCGCAGCTTATCCATGATCTGAAGAATGCCAATTCCGATGCACGTATCAACGTCAAACTGGTTTCGACGGTCGGTGTTGGTACGATTGCTGCCGGTGTAGCCAAAGCCCATGCGGATGTGGTGCTTATCAGCGGTCATGATGGCGGAACTGGCGCGTCGCCCGTTTCAAGCATCATGCATGCGGGTATGCCGTGGGAACTTGGGTTGGCAGAAGCACACCAGACCCTCGTGCTGAACAACCTGCGCAGTCGTATTGTTGTGGAGGCAGATGGCCAGTTGAAAACCGCAAGGGATATTGTTATTGCCGCCATGCTTGGTGCTGAGGAGTTCGGTTTTGCCACAACAACTCTTGTGGTGATGGGATGCATCATGATGCGCTGCTGCCAGGATGACTCCTGTCCGGTCGGTGTCGCTACCCAGAACCCTGAACTGCGCAAGCATTTCAAAGGCAAACCAGAGCATGTGGAAAACTTCATGCGCTTTATTGCAGAAGGAGTGCGTGAGTATATGTCGCGTCTTGGGGTGCGTAACCTCAACGAGCTTGTCGGACGGACCGAACTGCTCAGTATGAAGAAATCTGTCAATCACTGGAAAGCACAGGGAATTGATCTTTCGAAGATTCTCTACCAGGCAGAGGTCGGAGAGAATGAAACACGGTATTGCACCATAAAGCAGGAGCATGGTCTTGAAGAGAGTCTTGACCGTACCACCCTGCTGGCTCTCTGCAAGCCGGCGATCCAGAACAAGGAAAAAGTACTCACTACTCTTCCCATAAGGAATACTAACAGGGTAGTTGGTACCATTGTTGGTTATGAAGTGACGAAACGTCATGGGTCCAAGGGGTTGCCGGACGATACAATACACCTGAAATTTATCGGTTCTGCCGGTCAAAGTTTTGGCGCATTTATACCACAGGGCATGACACTGGAACTTGAAGGTGACGCCAATGACTATGTCGGCAAGGGACTTTCCGGCGGACGGATTATTGTTTATCAGTCCAAAGGCTCCTCTTTTGTACCGGAAGAGAACATCATTATCGGCAATGTGGGCTTTTATGGAGCAACATCCGGAGAGGCCTTTATCAGGGGAATGGCTGGAGAACGTTTCTGCGTGCGCAACAGCGGTATGCGGGCTGTGGTTGAGGCTATTGGCGATCATGGATGCGAATACATGACTGGTGGAACCGTCATCATTCTCGGTAAAACAGGCAGGAATTTTGCTGCCGGTATGTCGGGCGGAGTGGCTTATGTGTACGATGTTGATGGTACCCTGGCCCGCAATTGCAACCACGATATGGTGGCTCTTTCTCCAATTGATGATCCGGTGGAGCGTGCGGAACTTCAGTCCATGATTAAACGGCATGTCGACTATACCGGAAGCGACCTTGGACAATCAATTCTTGATGACAGGGAGGCATTCCTTAAACGATTTGTTAAAGTTATGCCGCATGATTATCGCCGTGCTCTTGAAGCCATGAAAGAAGTCGAGGCAGCAGGGCTCAGTGGCGATGAAGCGGTTATGGCAGCATTTCATAAAAATATTCACGACCCGGCAAGAGTTTCAGGGAATTGATACCGGAAAAGATTAAATCATCGATATGGGCAAAGTTAAGGGTTTCATGGAGTATCAGAGAGCATTGCCTGCTGACAGAGAGCCTCTGGAGAGAATAAAAGACTGGCAGGAGTTTCACAAGGAAATGGCTCCTGCGGAGTTACAAAGTCAGGGCGCCCGTTGTATGGATTGCGGGACACCGTACTGCCATACCGGGTTTATGCTGAGCGGTATGACGAGCGGTTGCCCGATCCACAATCTTATTCCCGAGTGGAACGATTATATTTATAACGGGTTTTGGCGCGAAGCCTACGACCGGCTTATAAAAACCAACAACTTTCCTGAATTTACAGGAAGGGTTTGTCCAGCTCCGTGCGAAGGTTCCTGCGTGCTCGGCATTATTGAACTGCCGGTTACCATCAAGAACATCGAGTGTTCGATCATCGAGCATGCGTTTGCTGAAGGGTGGGTTGAGCCGAAAAACATTCTCCACAGAACAGGAAAACGGGTGGCAGTTGTGGGATCAGGCCCTGCGGGGCTTGCCTGTGCCGACCAGCTTAATAAAGCAGGCCACAGTGTGACTGTTTTTGAACGGGATAATCGTTTCGGAGGCCTTATGATGTACGGCATTCCGAACATGAAGCTCGACAAAAAGTTAGTGGTGGAGCGACGCATTGAGCTGATGAAGCAGGAAGGAATCAATTTCATGGAGAGCACTGAGGTTGGCAGAGACTATCCGGCAGACAAACTCCTTGAAGAGTTTGATGCTGTTGTGCTTTGTACCGGCGCGACAAAACCTCGCAATCTTGCAGAAGAGGGTCGGGAATTGCCTGGCATCTATTTTGCTATGGATTTTCTCCGCTCAAGCACGAAAGCTTTGCTTGATGATGGTACACCAACTCTCTCAGCCGTTGGAAAAAATGTTGTAGTGATTGGCGGCGGTGATACCGGGACAGACTGTGTCGCAACCTCACTGCGCCAGGGGTGCAAAAGCGTTATACAGCTTGAAATTATGCCGAAACCACCTCTCGATCGACAGCTTGATAATCCGTGGCCCGAATGGCCGAAAACCTTCAAGGTAGACTACGGGCAGGAAGAGGCCGCGTTTGTGCAGGGAGAGGATCCAAGAAAATACTCCATGATGACCAAAAAGTTTCTTGCCGACGAAAAAGGTGCACTGCAAGGGGTTGAGGTCTCAAGGGTGGAATGGGTAAGAGATAATGGTCGTTTTACGCCGCAACCCGTTGCTGGCACGGAACAGATTATTCCTGCAGATCTTGTGCTGCTTGCCATGGGGTTTATCGGACCAGAGGAGCACCTGCTGCAGCAGCTTCAGGTCTTACAGGACGAGCGCTCAAATATTAAGGCGACGGATAAAACATATCACACCAATCGGGAGCGAATTTTTGCCGCAGGTGATGCCCGCCGGGGTCAGAGTCTTGTTGTCTGGGCAATTCTTGAGGGCAGATCCGCCGCGCGTGAGTGCGACCGGTTTCTCATGGGCTACACCAGTCTGCCGTAAACATTACTTAACAAGGGGGATTATGGAACAGCAAAAACTCAGGGAACTCCTTGATTCGCTTCACCGGGAGCTTGAACAGGTAGAATCTATTGATGAAACCACTGAAGTTGTTCTGTCGAACCTCAGGGCGGATATGCAGAGATTACTGTCCGAAAAAGTCGGCACTATCCACGAGGACGAATCGCTTGTAGAGCGTATGAACGAAGCCCTCGACCACTTTGAGACCGATCATCCCAAACTGAGTTTGACCATTCAGCATATCCTGGACAGTCTGGCGAAGATGGGATTTTAGGTTATAAGTCTTATTAATTTGACGGAAAGAATGTTTGTTTCATGACGAGAGAAAGAGAACCGGGAAGAGGAAAAACAAGAGGTGGCGACACTGATCAGGTCTACTGTTCATTTTGCGGAAGAAGTGCCCAGGAAGTCAACAGCATGATTGCTGGTCCAAAAGCATTTATATGTGATCGCTGTATTAAAACATCTTACGAGATACTGCGTAAAGAGGTCAATGTGCCGCCAGCAGAAAAGGTTCAGGAGCAGCCGTTTCAGCCACGCCTTGCAAGTCCTAAAGCGATCATGGATTCTCTTGATCAGTACGTCGTTGGGCAGGAGACAGCCAAAAAGTCACTTTCGGTTGCGGTCTACAACCATTACAAAAGGATTGATTCGCAGGAAATGAAGGATGAAAACGATGATGTTGTTATTGAAAAAAGCAATATTCTGCTCATCGGTCCGACCGGCACCGGAAAAACCCTTCTTGCCCAGACCCTTGCCAATTTGCTCGAAGTGCCCTTTTCCATCGTTGACGCCACCTCGCTGACTGAAGCGGGCTATGTCGGTGATGACGTTGAAACCATTCTTGCCCGCCTGCTTCATGCTTCCGATTTCAATCTGGAAAGGGCGGAGCGGGGCATTATCTACGTTGATGAGATCGATAAAATTGCCCGCAAATCGGCTAACGTCTCAATTACCCGAGACGTTTCCGGCGAAGGAGTCCAGCAGGCCTTGCTGAAGATTCTTGAAGGCGCGGTTGTCGGTGTTCCTCCAAAAGGTGGACGCAAACATCCTGAACAGCAACTGATCAACATCAACACCAAGAACATACTCTTTATATGCGGAGGAGCATTTGAGGGGCTTGATCGGCTTATTGCCAAAAGAGTTTCCAAATCTTCGATGGGCTTTGGTGCAAAGGTCAAAACAACCCATACCGGTTATGACCCGGAGATACTCAAGCTTGTCACCCAGGATGATCTGCACGACTACGGCCTTATTCCTGAATTTATAGGTCGCCTTCCCGTGATTTCGACTCTTGAAATGCTCGACGAAAAGGCACTGCGCAACATTCTTGTAGAGCCTAAAAATGCCATTACCAAGCAATACAAAAAGTTGTTTGAAATGGACGGCGTGGAGCTTGAATTTACTGAAGAATCGCTTGACAAGGTGGTACAGATAGCCATTGAACGCGGTACAGGAGCCCGTGCCCTGCGTTCGGTGCTTGAAAATGTGATGATTGATATCATGTTTGAGATACCGTCAATGAAAAACACTCACAAATGTCGCATTACAGCCGATACCATAGAGAATAAAGCTCTTCCGGAATATTCTTCCGGTGAAGGGAAAAAGAAAAAAATTGCATAAAGCGTTGATTCAGCGCTCCTGCGTTTTGTGTTTTATTACTGAAAGCCTATATTAAAGGCCTTTCAACGCAAGGGCGATTAGCTCAGTTGGTTAGAGCGCTACATTGACACTGTAGAGGTCAGAAGTTCGAATCTTCTATCGCCCACTCCTTTTAAAAGCCTGTAAAATAATGATTTACAGGCTTTTTTCTTTTCTCCCTTATACCGCCAAAATACTTCGATTTTATCATAGTTAACTCCGTTTTCCCATGGTTTTGTTACGCCATTGTTATACGAGTTTTTTTACTTCTCCTGAAAAAACCAGATAACTCATTGCAAAATTGAATATTGCGCTTGTATGCGTAATGCCTGCGCTACCTCTACAATCTTTTTGTTCAGGTTTCTGGCATTTTTCGGTGCCAAATGGCCAGAACGTTTTTGGCTTCTTTAGCCCGAGGGTAGCTAATCTTATAAAAGGGGGCGATAGCTGCTACAATCTCCGCATGCTAAATCACTGAACGTTCAGCGTTTTGAGCGGATCGAAACCGTTGCCGTATTCGTGAGGATATCCTTTGGGGTTGCAGATCACTCTGGTCTCGCCGATTGAATACTCCATGGCGGTATGGCAGTGACCACAGATCCAGTAGGCTATTTTATGGGAGAGCACCTCTTTTTCAAGGTCTGACACATATGCCGCGTTCAGGAGGTCGTTTCGGTACCCAGGGGCGATTCCTTGTAGTGAGGGGTGATGATGGGTGACCACAATCACGGTGTATCCGAGTCCCGTATAGTGATCGACATCTTCAAAAAGCCTTTTTTTCTGCTTGTGATGAAGAGCGAGAAGGTACTCCGGCCTTAACCGGTGATAATCGGCTCCGACTTTTATCAGCCGATAGTCATTGAGGCCCTGACTGACATCAAACATGGCGATTGGATTGCCGCCAAAAAAGTCTGTCCAGAGAGTTGTCCCGATGATGGCGATTTTCTCCTCCTCCAGGATAAGCTGACCGGTATGTACGTTGTGAAATCCATGCTCGGCGAAGGCGTTCTGCCAGGAGTGCTTCTCGATGTTGCCGTGATACCATTCGTGATTGCCCTCAATGACGAAAAGGTCTCTGAACTGCTTTGAGCACTGCGAAAGAAAACCGAACCATGTCTGTTTTCTGCTCAGCAGCCCGATATCTCCAGCAAGGATGAGCACGGATTCATTGTCTTCGGCAAGTTCCGGAACCTGCCAGTCCTCGCTGCTCTCTTCTCGACAGAACTCGTTATGAATGTCGGACATGACTCTGAAAAGCATCAGTGCTTAAAGTTGAGGTTCATGATACTGTGAGGGGAGACCTTGGCTCCACTTGTAACGATACGGTTTCGCAATAACAATACTATGTTGTTCAGCCAGTTCAGGCAATTTGCAGTGAACAGCTTAAAAGTCGCTGAAAGCTCGAGGAACGAGTGGTAAAAATTTTCCTCACCCTTTTTTGATACTTCTCTGGTCTATTGTTGGTTAGGATAAATATACCTATACTTATACATAACGTATGGTATTTCTATCCGTATGAAAAATGTCACAACAAAGTACAGTTACAGATAAGGCCAAAGCTCTTATTCTTGCCCAGGGAGGCCTCATCCGTACCCGTGAAGCGATCAGTCTTGGTATTCATCCCCGGACGATTTACAGTCTTCGTGACAGCGGTGAGCTTGAAGAGCTTTCTCGAGGGATTTACCAACTCAAAGGGTGGAAGCAGCTCGAATATCCTGATCTTATCACAGTTGCACTGAGGGTTCCGAATGGTGTACTTTGCCTGGTTTCGGCACTGTCCTTTCACGAGATGACCACCCAGGTTCCGCACAGCGTATCTCTTGCGCTTGAAAAAGGTGCCGAACAACCAAGAATCGAGTATCCTCCGGTTACGGTTTTCCGGTTTTCACCCTCTTGTTTCAAGATCGGTATTGAAACGCATCAGTTCGATGGTGTTTCGGTGAAGATCTACAGTCCGGAAAAGACGCTTGTAGACTGCTTCAAATTCCGAAACAGGATCGGAATGGATATCGTGCTCGAAGCGCTCAAACTGTATCGGCAGAGAATGCAAAAGAATCTGCATGCACTCATGCAGTATGCAGAGGTGTGCCGTGTTGCCTCGATCATGAAACCATATCTGGAGGCAACGTTGTGAGCGCAAATGCTATCAAAAATATCGGAGCCTCGGTCAGGCAAAGGCTGTTGAACAAGGCGCGGCAGGAAAACAGGCCTTTTCAGGAGCTGTTGCAATACTATGCCATGGAGCGCTTTCTCTATCGTCTGTCGGTTTCTTTATTCGCAGATCGTTTCATTCTCAAGGGGGCATTGTTGCTAAGGGTCTGGCATGCTCCCTTGGCAAGACCGACAATGGATATCGATATGCTCGGCAAAACAGGAAACGCCCCGGAGAGTATCACGACCATTATCCGTCAGGTTTTAGCCGTTGAAAAACAAGGAGACGGGATCGTTTTCGATCCGGAATCAATCATCGTTGAGCCGATAACGGAAGATGCGGACTATGAAGGATTGCGCATACGATTTCGCGGTGATCTCGATGCCGCCCGACTGACTATTCAGCTTGATATTGGATTTGGAGACAAGGTCTACCCTGATCCAGTACAGGAATCGTTACCATCATTGCTGAATTTCCCTCAGGCTGAGCTTTACTGTTACAGCAGGGAAAGCATGATTGCCGAAAAGTTTGAGGTGATGGCCAAGCTTGGGATTCTCAACAGCAGAATGAAAGATTTCTATGATATCTGGATGCTCTCACGCCAGTATGACTTCGAAGGTGCCAGTCTCGCAGAAGCCATCAGGCAGACGTTTGCGCAACGGGGAACAACGCTCGTCCAGATGAAAGAAATCTTTTCCGGAGAGTTCATTGAGGAGAAGCAGGTGCAATGGAATGCCTTCAGAAAACGTATTTGTCTTGAATACCTGCTGGCCTCGTTTGCTGATGTGGTGCAGCAGGTGCAGGTATTTCTATCTCCAGCTTTGGAAACACTCAGGGCAAAGCGATTTTTTCAGGACAATTGGATTGCTCCGGATTCATGGCGGAATAATCATGAAAAACCAGAGGTGAGAGCATAATCGTTGCTTTTATTTATTGATCGATAGTGATAAAATTTTTGTTACGCGTATGTTACGCGAAAATTTTTATAGGACAGTAAATCCTTTTATATCAATGACATATAGCCGCATTATGATATTTACACTGTAGAGGTCAGAAGTTCAAATCTTCTATCGGCCCACCACAACGCAAAAAGCACAGAGACTCTGTGCTTTTTGCGTTTCTTAAACGGGAATGTGTCGGTCGCATTCAGTAATAATCCAGTATATCGTTTCCCTGCAACGTTTTACGCTGAACTAACGGTATATTGAAAAGGTGGGTAGCGAACAAAAGGTGCAAAGGAAGTGCAACATATCACCGGTGTCCCCATAAATTATTTTTTTAGTAATGCGTTCTGATAATATATTGTGTGCTTGCAGAGAGGTAATGCACATCGAAAAATTAAACATTATAATGGAGTAAAAGTATGCAGACTATTTATGCTGACGGTATTGCCAACATCACGCTGATTGATGGTGTTATTCGTTTGGATCTTGTCAATATCACACAGATTGAAAAAGAGAAAGCTAATATTCGTCCTGTTGGTGCGCTGGCAATGTCAGTTCCCGCACTGCTTCGTACCCACGAGCAACTTTCACAGGCGATCAATAAAATGGTTGAAGATGGGATCCTGAAAAAGAATGATACTCCCCAAGCGGTTACCGACGGTACTTTTTCCTGAATAAGGGGTTATAGGGTGTCGTGCTTCGGCAGCATCGTTCAGAAGATGCTGCCAGGCAGGGTTTTCTCAGGTTTATGCCTTAAGTTGCAGGCGCTGACGCTTTCAGGGTAAAGAGGTGATAGTTCATGCTGTCCTGAAGTGCATGAAGACTGGCTTCAATGATGTTTGTCGAGACCCCCACAGTGCCCCAGGTATAGCGGCCGTTGCTTGATTCTATGAGTACCCGCACCTTGGCGCTGGTTCCCCGTTTCTCTTCCAGCACGCGCACTTTATAGTCAACCAGCTTGATGCTTTTGATCTCCGGATAAAAATGGAGAAGCGCCTTGCGAAGTGCCTTGTCGAGGGCATTGACCGGGCCGTCACCATCGGCGGCAATATGCTCAATCTCATCTCCAACTTTCACCTTGAGCACTGCCTGGTCAACATTTTTTGCATCTTTGCCCGACTCGATATGCACTTTGGTTTCAAGCACTTCAAAGAATGGCTTGAAGTTGCCAAGCTCCTTATGCAGGAGCAGCTCAAAAGAGGCTTCGGCTCCGTCAAACTGGTATCCTTCGTGCTCGAGTTCCTTGATATGGTGGACAATATTTTTATAAAGATCGCTTTTTTCAGGAAGAACTATGCCAAGCTCCTGCGCTTTGTAGCGGATGTTGCTCTGCCCGGCAAGTTCTGAAACCAGAACCCGTTGATGGTTCCCGACAAGCTTCGGGTCGATATGCTCGTAGAGAGAACTCTCTTTCATGACGGCGCTGACATGGATACCGCCTTTGTGGGCAAATGCGGATTTCCCGACAAAAGGCGCTCTGGTATTCGATGGCATATTCAGAATCTCATAGACAAACTTCGAGAGTGAGGTCAGTTGATTGAGATGCTGCACAAAGGTGAATGAGCCTTGCAGTTTCAGCATAATATTGGGAATAATGCTGATAAGGTTGGCGTTGCCGCATCGTTCACCGATACCGTTGATGGTTCCCTGGATATGGGTAGCACCGGCCATGACGGCTGCGATTGAGTTCGCGATGGCCAGATCGCCATCGTTGTGGCTGTGAATGCCTACAGGGAGACCGGTGGCAGTCAGTACCTGTGCCACAATGTCGGCTACTTCATGGGGCAGTGAGCCTCCGTTGGTGTCGCACAGCACAATTCTTGATGCGCCTCCTTCCGCTGCTGCGCGCAGCATGGAGAGGGCGAATTCGCGGTCATCTTTATACCCGTCGAAAAAATGTTCTGCATCAAAAAAGACCTTCCGACCCTCTTTCTTGAGGAAGGCAACGGAGCGGTAAATTAAATCGGCATTCTCTTGATCTGAAATACCAAGACTTTTCATGGAGTGGGCTTTCCATGTTTTTCCGAAGATGGTGATGACCGGAGTTTCGGAATGAAGCAGTCCGAGGAGGTTGGGGTCGCTTTCAACCTTGTCGACAAAACGGGCGGTCGAACCGAAAGAGGTGAGTTTTGCATGTTTGAGATCAAGCAGCCTGGCCTTTGTGAAAAACTCCTCATCTTTCGGATTGCTGCTTGGCCATCCCCCTTCAATGTAGTCCATACCGAACTCGTCAAGCTTTCGGGCAATAAGAAGCTTGTCCTGTACCGAAAGGTTGATATGCTCACCCTGTGTGCCATCACGCAGGGTCGTGTCGTACAGTTCTATCGTCTTTAAAATTGAAGTCATAAATCAGCTTTGTGCCATTAAATTTTCCTGTCTGGCATAGGCAAAAATTCCTCCCGCTTCGACGATGTTAAAGACACTTCCAAGGGGATTGAGCTTGTAGATGATCTTGCTGGTCAAATTTTCAATGGTGTTTGCCGCCACGTCAATTTTCAGCTCATCGCCAGTCTTGATAATCTGGTTGAGTGGTTCAGCAGTTTCGTAAGGAATTGCAAATCCGCCATCAACACAGTTGCGGTAAAAAATTCTCGCATAAGATTCTGCAATAATGGCTTGTACGCCTGCCACTTTTAACGCGAAGGGGGCATGTTCCCTTGACGATCCGCAGCCAAAGTTCGGACCAGCAATAATGATGGTGAATGCTGAGCGAACGTCACCATCGGCGATAAAAGGGATATTTCCTTCCGGAAGCCCACCCTGCTCGGGAGGGACTCCTGAAAGGGCATATTTACCGTACAAAACAACCTCTTCGGGATCGGAGAGACTGTACACCAGATGTTCAGCCGGAATAATCTGGTCGGTATCAATATTCTTCCCTAAAACGTATGCTTTACCCTGAATAATTTTTTCCATAATGTTTATTCTCCTGTACTGGTGCGATCAGAGAAAATCTCTCGGATCGGTGAGTTTGCCCGTAATTGCCGATGCGGCTGCTGTGAGCGGCGAGGCAAGGTAGACTCCCGCATGTTTGCTGCCCATTCTTCCCGGGAAATTGCGGTTTGTGGTAGAGACGACGACATCGTTGTCAACCGAGCGTCCGACGGTATCGGCAGGGCCGCCCAGACATGCTGCGCATGAAGGGAGTGCAATGCTGCATCCGGCATCCTCAAAAATCTTTTTAAGCGTCACACCCTGATACTGTTCAGTTTCAAGACTGCGGGCAACCTGAACCGTCGCAGGAACAATGTTTGTGGTCACCGAAACCCTTTGTCCTTTCAGGATTTTTGCCGCCATCATAAAATCAGTCAGTTTGCCGCCGGTGCAGGAGCCGATATAGGATTTGGTGATTTTCGTTCCAGCAACACTTCTGACCGTAGCACGATTATCGGGGCTGTGCGGTTGTGCGACAACCGGTTCAAGGTCACGAACGTTGTAGTGGTATTTGCTGTGATACTCTGCGTCCGGATCGCTCTGAAAGAGTTCGTAGGGCTTGCTGCTTCTTGCCTTGACATAATCCTCAGCGATCTTGTCAGCCGCAATGATGCCGTTCATGCCTCCGGCTTCGATAGCCATGTTGGTCAGCGTCATTCTCTCTTCCATGGGAAGTGAAAAAATCGCTTCACCATCAAACTCCATTGCCCTGTAGGTTGCGCCATCGGTGGTGATGTCGCCGAGAATCTGCAGAATCAGATCTTTGGCAGTCAAATACGCAGGCATCTCTCCATCAAAGGTAAACTTGATCGATTCAGGGACTTTTTCCCAGAGTTTGCCAGTACCAAGAATGAATGCGGCGTCAGTGTTGCCGATTCCGGTACCGAACATGCCGAAGGCACCCGAAGTACAGGTGTGTGAGTCGGTTCCGAAAAGCACGGTGCCGGGAAGGTTGAATCCCTCTTCGGCAAGGGCGACATGACAGACCCCTTTGTATCGGTCAGAGCCGACGTCATAGTAGTGCTGCAGTCCCTGCTCTTTTGCAAATTGTCTTAGAAGGTCAATATTGCGATGGGCGTGCTCATTTGCCGTGAAAATATAGTGGTCAGGCAGAACGACAACTTTTGAGGGATCCCATACTTTTGCGTCGGGGCCGAACTCCTCTTTGAAAATATCAAAAGTAGGCGGGCCGCAGACATCATGGGTAAGGAGAATATCGACATTCAGC